>CBJMQH010000238.1:0-8085 GCA_966431825.1 uncultured Trinickia sp. | reverse complement strand
CTCATCGTCATGGCGCCGCAGCTGCCGTCGCTCGAAGCGCTGACCGATTCCCGGCCGAAGGTGCCGCTGCGCGTCTACACCGCCGATCACGTGCTGATCGGCGAGTTCGGTGAGGAGCGGCGCAGCCTCGTGCGCTTTGCCGATATTCCCGATGTCATGAAGAAGGCCGTTCTGGCGATCGAAGACTACCGCTTCTACGAGCACGGTGGCGTCGACTTCGTCGGGATCCTGCGCGCGGGCACGACCGACCTGTTGCACGGCGGCGCTTCGCAGGGCGCGAGCACGAGCACGATGCAGGTCGCGCGCAACTTCTTCCTGTCGAGCGAAAAGACCTACACGCGCAAGATCTACGAGATGCTGCTCGCTTACAAGATCGAGCGTGCGCTCACGAAGGATCAGATCCTCGAGCTCTACATGAACCAGATTTATCTGGGCGAGCGGGCGTACGGGTTCGCGGCTGCTGCGCGCGTGTATTTCGGCAAGGACCTGAAGAACATCACGCTCGCCGAGGCGGCGATGCTCGCGGGGCTGCCGAAGGCACCGTCGGCGTATAACCCGGTCGTCAATCCGAAGCGCGCGAAGATCCGTCAGGAGTACATCCTGAAGCGCATGCTGGAACTCGGATATATCACGCAGCCGCAGTACGACCAGGCGATCAAGCAGGACATCCAGACGAAGGCCGCCGGCAACGAATACAGCGTGCATGCCGAATACGTGGCCGAAATGGTGCGGCAGATGATGTACGCGCAGTACAAGGATGAGACGTACACGCGCGGCCTGTCCGTCGTGACGACGATCGATTCGGCCGACCAGGACGCCGCTTACCGCGCGGTGCGCAAGGGCGTGATGGACTACGAGCGGCGTCACGGCTATCGCGGGCCTGAGGGTTTCGTGGAGTTGCCGGCAAGCGGCGACGAGCGCGACGAGGCGATCGACGATGCGCTCGCCGATCACCCGGACAATGGCGAACTCGTTGCCGCTGTCGTAACGGGCGCGACGGCCAAGCAGGTGACGGTGCAGTTCGTCGACGGGACGAAGGCGAACGTGGCGGGCGACGGGTTGCGGTTTGCCGCTGCGGCGCTGGCGGCGCGCGCGACGCCGGCGCAACGGATCAAGCCCGGCTCGATCGTGCGGCTCATTGCCGATGCGAAGGGCAACTGGCAGATCACGCAGCTGCCGCAGGTCGAAGGCGCGCTTGTTTCGATGACGCCGCAGGACGGTGCGATTCGTGCGCTTGTGGGCGGGTTCGACTTCAACAAGAACAAGTTCAACCATGTGACGCAGGCCTGGCGTCAGCCGGGTTCGAGCTTCAAGCCGTTTATCTATTCGGCTTCGCTCGACAAGGGCCTCGGGCCGGCGACGATCATCAACGATGCGCCGCTCTATTTCCCGCCGAGTGCGCCGGGTGGAGAGGCGTGGGAGCCGAAGGACGACGATCAGCCTGACGGCCCGATGCCGATGCGCCTCGCCCTCGAAAAATCGAAGAACCTCGTGTCGATCCGCATCCTTTCGTACATCGGTACGAAATACGCGCAGGACTACGTCACACAGCGCTTCGGGTTCGATGCGGACAAGACGCCGCCGTATCTGCCGATGGCGCTGGGCGCGGGTCTCGTGACGCCGCTGCAGTCGGCGGCGGCCTATTCGGTGTTCGCGAACGGCGGCTTCCGAGTGAATCCGTATCTGATCGCCGAAGTGGACGATGCGCACGGGCAGCCGGTTTCCAAGGCGCAGCCGATTACGGCGGGCCAGGACGCACCGCGTACGATCAGCGCCGCGAACGCGTACATCATGACAAGCCTGCTGCACTCGGTGGCGACTTCGGGCACGGGGGCGGGGACGAATGTGCTCCATCGCTCGGATCTGGCGGGTAAGACCGGTACGACGAACGAGGCGAAGGACGGCTGGTTCGCCGGCTATCAGCCGAAGCTCGTGGCGGTGGCCTGGATGGGCTACGACCAGCCGAAGACGCTCGGTAGCCGGGAGTTCGGTGCGCAGCTCGCGTTGCCGATCTGGGTCGAGTACATGGGTCGCGCGCTGCGCAGCCTGCCGCAGGAGCCGATGCCGATGCCCGAGGGCGTGGCGACGGTAGCGGGCGAAATCTATATGGCCGATGCGGTGCCGGGGAACGGCTTCGTGGCGAGTATCGGTGTCGATTCCGGCAATGCGCTTGCGGGTACGGGAGCGAGCGACGCCGTCGGCAGTATCGGGCCAGCTGGCCTTGCTACGCCAACGGTGCCGGTGAACCCCCAGGAGCGTCAGCAGATCCTCAACATGTTCCAGGACAGCAAGCCGTGATTTGAGTGCGGCGAAGGTTGATCGACAGGCGGCGGCTGTAAGGGGGCCGCCTGCCGGTTGCCGATGCATTCGCTGTCCTGAGGATCGCTATCGAGCGCCTTGCCGCCATCCATCGTGCGGCCGGGCGCTCGTTGTTTTTGTCTCCGGGATTGGCCGCGGGTATATTGGGCGTTTCGGTCTTCATACGAGATTGCCGAAATGCAACCGACACTTACCGCTATATTGCCGTGCAATGATATCGACCGGACGGAGGCGTTTTTTGCTCGACTCGGCTTCAAGAGAGAAGGCGGCACCGATGACTATCGGATGCTCGCCGACGGTTGCGGCGGACAAATTCATTTGAATCCGGCGGTCGAAGGCTGGCTCGTTCCGGGACGCAATCCGTTTGCGCTTTACCTCTACCGGGAGAATGTGGACGAACTCGCCAATGCGTTTCGCGGCGAGATCCTTGGACAGGGCGACCCGAGCGACAAGCCGTGGGGTATGTACGAATTTGCGCTGAACGCGCCCGACGACGTGCTCGTCAGAGTGGGGTGGCCGACGCATCTGCGGTAATGGGGCGGGTCGGAATGAATCGATGGACGACTGTTTGCCACAGCGATAGATGTCATCGCTCACGCCGTACGCCGCTACAAAATTCGTTGTGCGTACAACGACTTGGCCGATGCGCCCCAAGCTTTTCAACAGAGTTGTTAACAGAATCTGGGGATAACTTTCCTGGCCCGTCCGGCAGCCCGGTGCGGCGCCTTCAGCGTTGAGCGCGCGCCGCGTCGATATGGACTGCGAACGTTGCCGGGTCGATGTTCGTGCCGCACAGCAGAACGCCGACTCGCTTGCCCTGCAACGTCTCGCGCAGCGGGCCGAGCAGGGCAGCCAGCGCTGCCGCACAGGCAGGTTCGACCGCGAGCTTAAGTTGCACGAAGAGCTTGAGCATCGCAGCACGCAGCGCATCGTCGGACACCGTCACGAGCCGATCGATATGGCGGCGGCACAGCTCGTAGCTGTATTGCTCGCTGTGCGGCGCCATCAGCGAATCGGCGATCGTGTGCATCGCCCCCATCTTGATCGTATGGTTCGCCGCAAAACTGCGGCTCATCACGTCAGAACCCTCAGGCTCCACACCGAATACATGCACGCGCGGGTTCGCCAGCCGCAGCGCCGTCGAGACGCCGGCCGCCAGCCCGCCGCCGCCGATCGGCACGATCACCGCATCGAGGTCCGGCGTCTGCGTCGCCCATTCGTAGCCGAGCGTCGCCGTGCCGAGCACGGTCCGGTACCCACTGTAGGGATGAATGAAGAAACGGCCTTCCTCGGCCTCGATGCGACGCACGACGTCGAAGGCCTCGGCCGGCGTATCCGCGAAGACGACTTCCGCCTGATACTGCCGGCAAAGCGCCACGCGCGCCGGGTTCGCCGAGCGGAACATCACCACCTTCGCGCCAACGCCGAGCCGCATCGCCGCATAGGCCACTGCCGCCGCATGGTTGCCACCCGACACGCAGGTCACGCCGCTGCTGCGTTGCGCAGGATCGAGTGCGAGCAGGTTCGTGAACGCGCCTCGGACCTTGAAGCTGCCGCTCGATTGCAGCAACTCGAATTTGAAGTTGATCCCCGTGCCCTCGAGCGAAGGGAAGTCGTGCCGCTCGAACACCGGCGTGCGTACGACCCAAGGCGTCAATGCGAAATGCTGAGCGGCGATGGTGTCGAGTGTCGGAATCGGTTCGGCGTCGATCGTGTGATCGGTGTGCTGCGAGGCGGTGGACATGGATCGTTGCGCGTCGAGGTTGAGCGAAAAGGACCGTCGTCAGGCCGAAAGCGGTGCCGCCGCCGAACTCAGGCCGGCGCTTGAACCGTCATGCTGTGAATGAACTTGCGCAGAAACGCCTCGCACGCCGCAAGCTGCGAGAGCGCCACGTATTCGTCCGGCTTGTGGGCCTGTGCGATGTCCCCCGGACCGCAGACGATGCTCGGTACGCCGGCGTTCGCGAAGAGCCCCGCTTCGGTGCCATAAGCCACTTTGCGCGTCCCGCGCTCGCCCGTCAGCGCACGCACGAGTGCCGTGATTGCGGCCTGCTCCGAGGCGTCGAGCCCCGGCGCCGAGGCGATGCGCGTGAATTCGATTGCGGCATTGGGATGTTCGCGCCGCATTTGCGGCAGCAGTACCGTCTGCGCGTAATGCTCGATGCGCGCGAAGATCGCGGCCGGGTCGAGCGTCGGCAGGTTGCGGAACTCGAACGCGAAGCGGCACTCGGCCGGCACCGTGTTGATCGCATTGCCGCCTTCGATCGTGCTCGTTTGCGCTGTCGTGAACGGCACGTCGTAGTCGGCATCGAACGGACCGTCGCGGCGCATTGCATCGGCGAGGTCGCGGATATGGCAGACGAGCCGTGCAGCATACTCGATCGCGTTGAGCCCGTTCGGCGTCAGCGACGAATGCGCTGCATGCCCGCGCACGCAGCAGCGATAGGCATTGATGCCCTTGTGCGCCACGATCGGACGCATGCTGGTCGGTTCGCCGACGATGCAGCCGTCGGGCTTGAGCCCGCGGCGCTGCAAGTCCGCGATCATGTACGGTGCGCCGGCGCAGCCGATTTCCTCGTCGAACGAGAGGGCAAGATGGATCGGCTTCGCGAGCCGGGCGGCCTGCATCTCGGGCACGAGTGCCAGGGCCGCACCGATGAACCCCTTCATGTCGCACGTGCCGCGGCCGTACAGCCGAGCGTCGCGCACCTCGGGCTTGAACGGATCGCTCGACCAGTCCTGCCCGTCGACGGGCACCACGTCGGTGTGCCCCGAGAGCACGACACCGCCGTTCGTCTCGCCGCCGTGTGCAGGAATCGTCGCGAACAAGTTGGCCCATTGCCCGCGCGCATCGTGCGTCAATGTGGACGCGATTCCGCGCTCGGCGAGCGAATCGCGCACGAGCTCGATCAATTCGCTGTTCGGCCGGCGGCTCGTGGTATCGATCGATACGAGCCGTTCGACCCAGGGCAGGCAGAGCGGCGACTCGCTCGCCGCAGACACGCGCGGCGCCGGCGGCTCTGGCTGCGATGATGAGGACGATCGGCTATCGGCTGCAGCGTCCAGCGGCATGAGGTGCTCCGGCGTGGGGGTCCAACGATCATAACCAAAAAACGGCCGCAGCCCCAAATAGCCGAACTGTCAGGATGCCCAAGCTTTCGCCCGTGCAGATCGGGTGACGCGGCGCACCATCCGGCGCATCGCCCGTGCGACTGGCACTACGCGCACTCGACACGCGGCGCGCTGTGCTCTGCAACGCGAAGCGGCTCGCATTGCGCGAAGCCGAACGGGCGGCTGCGCCCGTTGCCTGTCCGGCTTGTCGCCATCGCAGCCGCTCAGCGCGCGGGCGTGGCCGCTTGCGTGCGCGAGGGCGCACCGAGTGCGCGCAACGTCTCCTTGATCGTGGAGACGCGCACGGCCAGATCCGGGCTGCGCGACTCGATGCGCAGCTTGTCTTGCCCGGCGAGTTTGACGTGCTTGTGTTTCTGGACCATTTCGATGATCCGCATGGCATCGATCGGCGGGTTCGGCACGAACTGCAAGCTGATCGCGGCCTCGCCGGCATCGATCTTCAGCACCCCGAGCGGTTTGGCGGCAAGCCGCAGCCGGTGCGTGTCGATGAGCGCCTGCGCCTGCTGCGGCAGCTTGCCGAACCGGTCGATCAGTTCCTCTTGGATGTTGTCGATCGAATCGTCGTGCTCGCAGTTTGCAAGGCGTTTGTAAATCGATAAGCGTTCCTGAACATCGCCGCAATAGTCGGCCGGCAGGATCGCAGGCGAGTGCAGGTTGATTTCCGTCGTGGCGGCGAGCGGGGCCGTCAGGTCCGGCTCGCGACCGTTCTTCAATGCCTTCACGGCGTCGGCCAGCATGTCGGAATAGAGCTGGAAGCCGATCTCGTGGATTTCGCCCGACTGCTTGTCGCCGAGCACTTCGCCCGTGCCGCGGATTTCGAGGTCGTGCATCGCCAGATAGAAGCCCGAGCCGAGCTCTTCCATTTGCTGGATCGCTTCGAGCCGCCGCTGCGCCTGTTTCGTGAGCCCTTGCGGATCATGCACGAGCAGGTACGCGTAGGCCTGGTGATGCGAGCGACCGACGCGCCCGCGCAATTGGTGCAGTTGCGCGAGGCCGAACTTGTCGGCACGGTGGATGATGATCGTATTGCTGCTCGGCACGTCGATGCCGGTTTCGATGATCGTCGTGCAGAGCAGCACGTTGGCACGCTGCGCCACGAAATCGCGCATCACGCGCTCGAGTTCGCGTTCGTGCATCTGCCCGTGCGCGACCGCAATGCGGGCCTCGGGCACAAGTGCTTCGAGCATCGCGCGGCGGTTCTCGATCGTCTCGACTTCGTTATGCAGGAAGTACACCTGACCGCCGCGCTTCAGTTCGCGCAGCATCGCCTCGCGGATCACGCTGTCTTCTTCGCGCCGCACGAACGTCTTGATGGCGAGCCGCTTCTGCGGGGCCGTCGCGATCACGGAGAAGTCGCGCAACCCTTCTAGCGCCATGCCGAGCGTGCGCGGAATCGGCGTGGCCGTCAGTGTCAGCACGTCGACTTCGGCCCGCAGGGCTTTGAGCGCTTCCTTCTGACGCACGCCGAAGCGGTGTTCCTCATCGATGATGACGAGGCCGAGCCGCTTGAACTGCACATCCGAGGAGAGCAGCTTATGGGTGCCGATCACGATGTCGACCGAACCCTCGTTGATCTGTGCGATGGCCGTGTTCACTTCTTTCGTCGACTTGAAGCGCGACAGCTCGGCGATGCGCACGGGCCAGTCGGCAAATCGGTCGGTGAACGTCTGCGTGTGCTGCTCGGCGAGCAGTGTCGTCGGCGCGAGCAGGGCGACCTGCTTGCCGGCCATGACGGCGATGAACGCGGCCCGCAGCGCCACCTCGGTTTTGCCGAAGCCGACGTCGCCGCACACGAGCCGGTCCATCGGACGGCCCGCGGTCATATCTCCGATCACGGAGGCGATCGCAGCGGCCTGATCGGGCGTTTCCTCGAAGCCGAAGCTTTCCGCGAACTTCGCGTAATCGCGCGGGTCGAGCTTGAACGCATGTCCCTCGCGCGCGGCACGGCGCGCATAGAGGTTCAGCAGTTCGGCGGCCGTATCGCGGATCTGCTGTGCAGCACGGCGCTTCGCCTTCTCCCATTGGCCTGAACCCAGCGAATAGAGCGGGGCGCTTTCCGGATCGGCGCCGCTATAGCGCGAAATCACATGCAGTTGCGCCACCGGCACGTAGAGCTTGCTGTCGCCTGCGTATTCGAGGTGCAGGAATTCGGTCTCGCCTTCGCCGAGATCCATTGCGACGAGCCCCATGTAGCGCCCGATTCCATGCTGCGTGTGCACCACCGGGTCGCCGATCTTGAGTTCGGACAGATCGCGCACCATCGAATCGACGCTGCTCGCCTGTTCCTGACGCCGCCGGCCCGCGCGTCGCGCGAGCGCGCCGTAAAGTTCGGTCTCGGTGACGATCGCGTAGCCTTCGCCGGGCAGCGAAAAGCCGTTAGCGAGCGGCGCGACCGAAAGCGCGAAGCGTGCATTGCTCGTCAGCCAGTCTTCGAAACTGTCGACGGACTCGGGGCGCAGCCCGTGTTCGGCGAGCAACTGGGCGATCGTTTCCCGCCGGCCCGCCGATTCCGCGGCAAGCAGCACGCGCGGCCCGTCCGGGCGCAGATAGTGGCGCAGCGCGAGTACCGGGTCCTCGGCGCGCCGGTCGACCGACGGTGTCGGCAGCGGCGCCGCCAAGCCACCGCCGCCGCCC
>CBJMQH010000237.1:0-8090 GCA_966431825.1 uncultured Trinickia sp. | reverse complement strand
GGATGTGGATGCGGCTGCCAGGCACACTTACGTCGGTGTCAACAATCGGGCTGCAGGTCAATCTGCTGCGTTTTTGATCGGTCGGCATTTGCAAGAACACCGGTCGCCGAATGTTGCGGTGGTAGTCGCCACGTTTTCATATACCTGCCATGAGGATCGCGAGATCGGGTTTCGCTCTTTGCTTCGGCAGCGGTTTCCACATGTCAACCTTGTCGAGGTGATCAAGGGTGCGGATTCCGGAGCGGCGACCTACGAGGCCACGATGCGATGCTTGCAGGCCCACGGAAGACTCGATGCAATTTACAACGTGGCTGGAGGTAATGAAGGACTCGCCGCGGCGTTACGCGACAGCAAGCTCACCGAGCATACGATCTATGTGACGCACGAGGTGAACCGCGTGACGGAGCCATTGCTGCGCTCAGACGTCATCGATTACCTGTTGACGCAAGATTTGCGCTTGCTGCTACGCAAAGCGGTCGAGAACCTGAAAGCGGCGCGAGAGGGCACGCTCGTTCCGGCGCAGGCGATTACGCCGATCGAAATCTATTGTCGCTATTCGCTGCCCACGGGGTGATGCACTTTGCGGGGCATCTCTTCGATACCCTCGAATTCAGACGAGCGGGCGTTATATGTGCGATGCGCCACGCTTTCGCACTCCGTGGACGCATTTTCGATGTCAGGATTGCGTGGCCCAACTTCGCCATTCGCACGGCAATAGAAGTCGGTATGATCCGGGAGGCAGCGCGCTATTCATTGGGCTACCGAGTGGTGATTGCCGTAGGCATTAAGAAAGAATTGGCGATGCGAAATCCGGCGCCCGGTCGTTCCGTCACGGCCGGTTGCCGTCAACCAGAGCAAGAACTGAGAGGAAGAGCATGGCATTCATGCAAGGCAGCGGCCTGCAGCGGCAGGTGATCAGCACGTTGGACAACCAGGGCCGGGACGTCATGGGTCTCGAGACGTTGGCTTGGAAGTATCCCGACAGCAGCATCGTGTCGGGGTCGCTGCTGACCGTCGAGTCGAATCACTTCTGTGTATTGAAGAGCCGCGGTGCGGTGCTCGATGTCTACGAGACCGGCCAGCATCAGATCGTCACGCCCGACAAGCCGATCCTCGGCAACATCGTGCAGGGCTTCTTCGGCGGCAATTCTCCGTGGCAGTACGAAGCAATCTACGTCCAGCGCAGCAAGCTCCTGGCCCAGAACAAGGGCATCGCCACCTCGAAGGAAATGGCGGTCATGGAGTACACGGTCGACTACTACGTTCACGTCGATACGAAAGACGATGCAATCAAGCTCATCACGCATATGCCGTTCGCCGGCGAGCGCATTCCGATCGCAGAACTGACGGCCTACGCAGGCCCGGTGATCGAGCAGGCGATCAACCAGATCGTTCAAGTCACGCCGATGGAGCAGGTCAACGAGCGGATTCACGACATCATCGAGCTTGCGAAAGGCCATCTGAGCGAGTTTCTTGCGATCTATGGCGTCCACCTGAACGATGTGAAGGTGCTCATCATGCCGCAGGACGCACGCATGCGCGAACTGATCTCGTTGCGCGCATTCGGCATGTCCGAGATCGAGGCAGCCCGCATGTACCTCGCGCTCAAGATGGCTGAAAAGGGGCTGCTGTCGGCGCCCAACGCAGCATCGGGCACACCGTTCCATATCGGTGGCGGCACGCTCGGCACGTTCGATGCGGCGGCGCTGGCCGGCTTGCCGAAGTAACGCAACGGATGGCGGCGGGACGAACCAAAGCGCCCCGGCCGCCGGAAATGGACCGAAACAAGAGACCGTTCATGAGCAATTCGCCGAACCCGATCGATGACGCCAGCGCGCTCAAGGCGCTTCTCGTCACGCTTTACACCGGTTGGGGTTATGACGCGTACAGACAAGAGAACAAGGATCGCGCCGACGATCAGGTCATCCGCAACGGAATCTGCAGCCTGCTCGGCGAGGCGCGGTCGCTCCTGAACGCACGCATGGTTGCATTGCGGCGCGCGATCCCGACGCCGAGCCGTGAAGTGCCCTTTCCGGGCGCGCAGGAGCGCGCACAAATCGCCGCGATCGAATCGGTCAGCCGCGATATCGAGGCAATGGAAGTGCGCATCCGGCACTTGCCTGTCCCCGAGAACGACGCGACGTGGCTTCGCCACCGAAACGAGCGGGACTTTCTGCCGCGGCTCGCGCTGGCCGATGAGGCGATGACCGGGCCCGCGCTGCGCGTGCGCGAAGTCGCGCGCAGCACCGCCGACATCTCGAACATCGCGATCGCGTTGGCGCTATTGCGCGACGCACTCGAAGCGCGCAATGCGCTGCTGAACCGGTAGCGGCCGCTGCTTCATTCAGACGAAAGGCCGCGGTAGGTATTTCGTAAATATCGGTCCGCACTTTCGTCGCTCAAGCCGCCTGCAACCCCCGCATCAACCGGTGCACATGCGACAGATCCCGGTCGACCTGACCGGTGTCCTCGAACACGTCGACAAGCCAATCGACGAATGCACGTACGCGCGGCGATACGCGGCGACTCTTCACGAACGCGACTGAAACCGGAATCGGCAGCGGCTTGCACTGGGGCAGCACTTCAACGAGCGCACCGCTATCGAGGTACGGCTGCGCAGCGATACGCGAAGGCTGAATGAGCCCGAGCCCTTGCAAGCCGCAAGTCAAATACGCCTGCGCGTCGTTGACTTTCACGAACCCGTCGACCTTGACCTTCACGGCTTGCCCGTCGATTTCGAAGTCGAAATCCACGTTGGCACCGTTACCGAACGCCATGCAGCCAACGGCCATGTGGCGTGCCAGGTCATCCAACGTTTCGGGCATGCCGTTGCGTGCCAGATACTCAGGGCTCGCACAGGTTACGTGTTCGAGCACGCCTAGCCGCCGCGCAGCGAGCCCCGAGTCGGGCAGCTCGCCGAGCTGGATGCTGCAGTCGATCGCCTCGCCGACGAGATCGACCGTGCCCGCGCTCACACCGATCGCCAGATCGATCTTCGGATACCGCTCATGAAAACCGTCGAGCGCCGGCAAGACAATTTCGGTGGCCACAGAGCCGGGCATCTCGACCCGCAACCGCCCGCTGAGATTGTCGGTGCTCTGGCGCAGATTCGCCTCCATCTCGTCGATGTCGGCCAGGATCTGCGCACACCGCTCGTAGTACGCAGCACCTTCCGGCGTGAGGCTGATTCGTCGCGTCGTACGCACGAGCAACTGCGTGCCCAGCATGGCTTCGAGGTTCTGCATGACCGTCGTCGCCGTGGCGCGCGGCATGTCGAGCGATTGTGCTGCCTTGGTAAAGCTCAGTGTATCGACGATGCGTATGAACGTGCGCATCGCCTGGATGCGGTCGATCACCGGCAATCTCCTTGGGTTGGCGTTCGTTTTTCGTTACTGACGCAGCGAGTTCAGATCGATCACGAAGCGATACTTGACGTCGCTCTTGAGCATCCGTTCGTACGCCTCATTGATCTTCTGCATCGGAATCACTTCGATATCGGACGTGATGCCGTGTTCGCCGCAGAAGTCGAGCATCTCCTGCGTCTCGGCAATGCCGCCGATCAGCGAACCCGCCAGCCTGCGCCGCTTGAAAATCAGATTGAAGACCTGCGGCGACGGATGGTCGTGCTCGGGTGCACCGACGAGCGTCATCGTGGCATCGCGCTTGAGCAATGCGATGAACGGGTTCAGGTCGTGTTGCGCAGCCACGGTGTTGAGCAGGAAGTCGAAGCTGTTCGCGTGAGCCTGCATTTGTTCGGGATCCTTCGAGATCACGACTTCGTGCGCGCCAAGTCGCTTCGCATCTTCCACCTTCGAAGGCGAGGTCGTGAACAGCACGACATGCGCACCCATCGCCCGCGCGAGCTTCACGCCCATATGCCCGAGCCCGCCAAGGCCCACGATACCGACCTTCTTGCCGGGGCCAGCGCCCCATTGGCGCAGCGGCGAGTAAGTCGTGATGCCGGCACAGAGCAGCGGCGCGGCGCCCGCCGGATCGAGGTTGGCGGGCATGCGCAACACGAACGCTTCGTCGACGACGAGGCTCGTCGAGTAGCCCCCATACGTGATGTCGCCGCTCACACGGTCGCGACCGTTGTACGTGCCGACGAAGCCGTTCTCGCAGTACTGCTCGAGACCTTCGGCACAGCTCGCACAGGTGCGGCACGAATCCACGAGGCAGCCCACGCCGACGAGCTCGCCCACCTTATAGCGCGTCACGCCCGATCCGACTTCGGTCACGCGTCCGACGATTTCATGCCCGGGCACAAGAGGAAACACAGCGTTGTTCCATTCGTTGCGCGCCTGATGCAGGTCCGAATGGCAGACGCCGCAGTACAGGACGTCGATCTTCACATCGAGCTCGCGCAAGGCGCGGCGTTGGAATTCGAACGGCGCGAGCGGCGATTGCGCGTCGCGGGCGGCATAGCCGTGAGTCGTATACATGGTTGCTCCTGCAATAAGGCGGTTTCACTCGATCCCGAAGGCTCCGGGAACGCTTGCCATAGTAGGGAGCTTGCTGCACTGCGGGAATACCTGAACCTATCGAATATTTGCCTATTTCTCTTCAGGCCCGGCGAGCGCATGCGTTTGGTGCTAAATTTCACGCCTGATTCTATCAATCCAGGAATGAGGTCGTTATGCCGAGCTCTCCCGCGAGCCTCGCCGCTGCTGCGGCGTCCGCCGATACGGCGCAAGTGCGCATGGTCGAGATGCTGTTGAAACTCGCACCGGGCGACGGGCTCACGCCGTCGTGCCTCGACGGTGTCAGGTTCGCACGCGTGAGCCGTGCACATCCCCGCAAGCCGGTTTATTACGAGCCGAGCATCATGATCATTTGCCAGGGACGCAAACGCGGGTTTCTGGGCGAGCGCGAATTCGTCTACGACGCGCAGCACTACCTCGTGATGTCGGTGCCGCTTCCGTTCGAATGCGAAACCGAGGCGAGCGAGGCCGAGCCGTTGCTCGGTCTTTCGATCCGCGTCGACCTGACAATGGTCGCCGAACTACTGATGGCGCTACACGACACGCGCGGCGCCGTGCATGTCGAGCCGAGCGGGATCTATGCGACGCCGCTGGACAACCGTCTTTCCGACGCCGTGCTGCGGCTGCTCGAAGCCCTCGCTTCGCCGAGCGAAGCGCGCATCCTCGGCCCTTCGATCGTGCGGGAAATCTGTTACCGCGTGTTGACGGGCGTGCAGGGCGATGCGATCCGCGCTGCGCTGACGCATCAACAGCATTTCGGCCGCGTGGCGAAGGCGCTGCGCCGCATCCACGCCGATTACGGCAGCGAACTGAGTGTCGAAGCGCTTGCGCGCGAGGCGGGCATGAGCCTCGCGGTGTTTCACGCGCAGTTCAAGGTGGTGACGTCCACTTCGCCGATGCAATACGTAAAGACCACGCGCTTGCATCAGGCGCGTTTGCTCATGGCACAGGACGGCCTGAACGTTGGCGCTGCTGCCGCGCGCGTGGGCTACGAGAGTGCCTCGCAGTTCAGCCGCGAGTTCAAGCGCCTGTTCGGGATGAGTCCGATCGACGAGGTGAAACGCATGCGGGCGGAATTCGATGCCACGCCGCAGCGCATGTTGCCGCCCGAGCGGCAATACGTCACGGCTGTCTGAGCGGCGCCGCGATCGGCGTGCAGGCTCGCGTGCGCAGTTACCTGCACGCTGACGCCTGCTCGGTTATGCTGCGGCCCCGACCCAACAAAAAAGAGAGGGCCATCTTGACACTATTCTTTCGCAAGGAGCGCGACGCGCTCTTTCTGCAGCGCTTTGCATCGCCGAGTCCCCCCACCAATGCGTGGCGCCTCAGATCGAACGTGATCTTCGAGGCCAAGAACGCAAGAGGCACGAAGCAGATGACCGTCAATTTCGGAGGGCAGAGAATCGCGCTCTCCTGCAGGGTCCAGGGCACGTCGCTCGCATTCACGCCTGCAGCAGGTGGCGCGACGCGATCGTTTACGATCGCCGAATCGGACATGAGCAACCTGCTCACGGCGCGGCCCGATACGCTCGAATACGCGGCGCTCGCGCAAGTCTGCAGGGACCATGCGACGAGTTCGCGGTCCTCTCCGTTGATTTCCGGCTGCGCCGTCGACAATTTTGCTGCGAGCCGGACGTATCCGGGCCGCAAACTCTGCCTCGACCTCAAAGTAAGGCAGCCGTTTGCCAACCCGTTCGTATCGGGCCGCGAGCGCGAATTTTTCCTCGTCGGCCAAGTCGCTTCGAACGATTGCCGGCTCATCAAGTACTTCGGGGCAACGAACGAAAATCTCGACGTGCTCGTCAATCATTTCGGCAGTCGACTGCCGCGTCCGGCTTAAATTTCCCTTGCTTCTTCGATAACGTCTGCGTTGCGGCGCTCAGTGCGCACGCTTGGCGCCGCACGCACGGATGACGAGCGAGACGACCTGCTCGGTCGCCTCGTCGAAGGCCTTCTTCGATAGCGCGCGTTTGCCCGACAGCACACGGATCTGCGCGTCGAAGTCGGCGTAATGTTGGGTCACGGCCCAGATCAGATAGAGCAACGCGTGCGGATCGACCGGTGCGAGCAGTCCGCGTGCGATCCAGTCGTTGATGACGACGACACGCGTCGCCATCCAGGGTTTGACACGCTCGGTCAGGATGTCCTGCATGTGCGCTGCGCCCTGAATGATTTCGCTGGCCCATACTTTCGAGCCGAGCGGTCGGCGCTGAGACAGCGCCATTTTCGCGCGGACGTAACCGCCGATCGCCTCCACCGGGTCGTCGCTGGAATCGAACGTACCTGCGGCGCGGTGCCATTCCTCGAATACGTCTTCCAGCACACGTCGATACAGCGCGAGCTTCGTCGGAAAGTAGTAGTGCAGATTAGCCTTGGGCAGGCCTGCACGCTCGGCGATCATTGCCGTGCTGGCGCCGTCGAGCCCGCGCTCCGCGAACACGGCCTCCGCACACGCAAGCAGATGCGCCTCGTTCATCGACCGGATATGCGCCTTGCGCCGCCGGGGCGGTGCGTCGTCGACGGCACCGGCTTCACGGATCGCGGTACGCGTTTCGTCGATTTTCACTAAGCGGCTCCTTAGATCCATGCGTCCTTCGCGGACATTGTAGTCACAAGAGCGCGTACACCGCGTGCGCATTGCACACGCTGCCCATCGTGCAGTTGGCACGGATCCCGCTTTTAAATAATGCATTTGAATTATCGGGTGCAATGGTCTACAACCTGTCCAATCGGACAGGATTGGAGAAGCGGCCGTTGAGGTGACAGGCACCGGCCGCGACGATGCGCCAAGTTCGGGCGGCGCTGCACCGAAGCGTTTCAGGACAGCTGGAAACCTGCACGACTGATGCGCATTGCCTATGCGCGAAGCCGGCATCGACAGGAAGCCGAAAGCATCATGGAGGCCTGGCATTGCGCTGCGGCCTCGAGCGCCAATCGATAAGGAGCGCGAACGATGAGTACGAGCGCGGTAACGGAGCAGCCGGCGCTAGCCCGGCCCACGGTCAACGGCCGGCGTCTGTGGGACAGCCTCATGGAGATGGCGAAGATCGGCGCGACGCCCAAAGGCGGGGTGTGCCGGCTCGCGCTGACCGATCTCGACCGTGAGGGGCGTAACCTCATCGTCGGCTGGGCGAAGGCAGCCGGTTGTACGGTCAGTGTCGATCGCATGGGCAATGTCTTCATGCGCCGGCCGGGCCGCAACGCAGAGGCGGCGCCCGTCATGACGGGCTCGCACGCCGACTCGCAGCCGACCGGCGGCCGTTTCGACGGCATCTACGGCGTACTCGGCGGCCTGGAAGTGATCCGCACGCTCAACGACCTGCGCATCGAGACGGAACACCCCATCGAAGTCGTGATCTGGACCAACGAGGAAGGCTCCCGCTTTGCGCCGGCCATGGTTGCCTCGGGCGTCTTCGCCGGCGTGTTTACGCTCGAATACGGGCTCTCGCGTAAGGATATCGACGGAAAGACAATCGGTGAGGAGCTCGAACGGATCGGCTACGCGGGCGAAGCGCCCTGTGGGGACCGCCCCGTGCACGCGGCGTTCGAGCTGCACATCGAGCAGGGGCCGATTCTCTAGGCCGAGAAAAAGACGATATGTGTCGTGAC
>CBJMQH010000236.1:0-8106 GCA_966431825.1 uncultured Trinickia sp. | reverse complement strand
TCGCGGAACGTGCGCGTGGACGTGTCCTTGTCGCGCATGTGCGTGAGCTTGTGCTGGATCAGCGGGTGATCGAGGATGAACAGGTTCGGAAAGCGGCTGTCTTGTTTCATTGGGCGTACCGTATCGAGTGTCGCTGCGATCTTACCGCGTCTGAGATCGTACCGGCTCGCCGCGCGGGCACTCGAGCGGCGCACCGGGTTCCGGCACCTTCGGCGGCGAAACGGCGATTCTTCTACAATCGCCTGCATTCGCTGTTCGAGTCGACGCGTGAGGGAGTCATATGGATCTGGGAATCGCAGGGCGCAAAGCACTCGTGTGCGCGGCCAGCAAGGGGTTGGGGCGTGGATGTGCGCAAGCGCTTGCCGCCGAGGGCGTTGCATTGACGATCGTTGCACGGACGGCCGAAACCCTCGAGGCGACCGCTGCCGAGATTCGGGCGTCGACGGGCGCCACCGTGCAGACGGTCGCCTGTGACATCACGACGCCCGAAGGCCGCGCTGCCGCGCTCGCCGCGTGCCCGCAGCCCGATATCCTCGTGAACAACGCGGGGGGACCGCCGCCCGGCGACTTCCGCCAGTTCACGCACGACGACTGGATCCGCGCGCTCGAAGCGAACATGCTGACGCCGATCGCGCTGATCCAGGCGACCATCGACGGCATGATCGGCCGCGGCTTCGGCCGCATCGTCAACATCACGAGCTCGGCCGTGAAAGCGCCGATCGACGTGCTGGGTCTGTCGAACGGCGCACGCTCGGGGCTGACGGGCTTCGTGGCCGGCGTGGCCCGCAAGGTCGCTCAGCACAACGTCACGATCAACAACCTGCTGCCGGGCTTGTTCGACACCGACCGCATCGCCGCGACGTTTGCTGCGCGGGCGAAGGCTGCGGGCATGAGCCTCGATGAAGCGCGCCGCGAGCGGATGCAGTCG
Organism: uncultured Trinickia sp.; assembly: GCA_966431825.1. GTDB lineage: Bacteria > Pseudomonadota > Gammaproteobacteria > Burkholderiales > Burkholderiaceae > Trinickia. Next base: position 7,178 of record CBJMQH010000236.1, on the reverse strand, counting down.
ATCCCGGCCGGCCGCTTCGGGGCGCCGGGCGAGTTCGGTCAAGCCTGTGCGTTTCTGTGCAGCATTCATGCAGGCTACATTACCGGGCAGAACTGGCTCATCGACGGCGGCGCGTATCCGGGGACGTTCTGATCTTCGCGTCGCACCGCTTTCGCGAGCGATACCCACGACAAGTCGTACTACGCGCTTTCACGCGACCACACGAGAAAGGAGTCACTATGAAGTCCCCCAACGCGCAATTCGCTTCGCACTGCACCGAGCGGGCAGGCGCCGGCATTGATGGGTTTGGCCGGGAGAGTGCGCGATGAAGCCGCGTGTCGCATTGATCGCACACGATCACAAGAAGGATGACATCGTCGCGCTCGCCGGCGAATTCGCGTCCACGCTGCGCCACTGCGAGCTCTTCGCAACGGGCACGACGGGCGGACGTATCGCGGCCGCCCACGGGCTCGAGATCGAGCGCATGCTCTCGGGGCCCTACGGAGGCGACCTTCAGATCGGGGCGCGGCTCGCCGTCGGGCAGGTCGACATCGTGATCTTTTTGCGCGATCCGATGACCCCGCAGCCGCACGAACCCGACATCAACGCGCTCGTGCGCGCCTGCGACGTGCACAACGTGCCCTGCGCGACGAACGTTGCCACGGCGCGATTGATCCTCGAAGCGCTCAAAACTCAGATCGAGGCGGCTTAACGCCGCATAACGCAGTGCGATTCGAGGGCGGCGCGACGGTCGCGGCACCCTCGCGGAAAACATCGCGGCGCTCTCGCCGGGCAGTAGGGTCTAGGCCCGGCAGCCGCATCGAACAGGAGGTCAGTGCACGATGGTCAAGGCAATTCGATTCGAACAGACAGGCGGCCCCGAAGTCATGCAGTGGGTCGATGTGGAACTTGGCGCGCCCGGGCCCGGCGAAGTGCGCATCAAGCAGGAGGCGGTCGGGCTCAACTACATCGATGTCTATTTCCGCACGGGGCATTACCCGCTGCCGTTGCCGGCCGGGCTCGGCATGGAGGCGGCAGGCGTGGTGACGGACGTCGGTCAGGGCGTCACGCGTTTCAAGACGGGCGACCGCGTGGCCTACGTTGCGCGCCCCCCGGGCGCCTATGCCGAGCAACGCGTATTGCCGGCCGATGCACTCGTTGCGCTGCCCGACGCGATTTCGTTCGACGATGCGGCGTCGGCCATGCTGCAAGGGCTCACCGCTCAATATCTGCTGCGCCGGACCTACCGCGTGCAGCCGGGCGAGACGATCCTGATCCATGCCGCCGCCGGCGGCGTGGGGCTCTTCGTTTGCCAGTGGGCGAAAGCGCTCGGTGCGACGGTGATCGGCACCGTCGGTTCGGACGAAAAGGCGGCACTCGCGAAGGCGCACGGCTGCGACCATGCGATCGTCTATACGCGCGAGAACTTCACCGAGCGCGTCAAAGAGATCACGAATGGCCAGGGCGTGCCGGTGGTCTACGATTCGATCGGACGCGACACCTACAAGGGCTCGCTCGATTGTCTTGCGCCGCTCGGCTACTTCGTGAGCTTCGGCAGCGCGTCGGGCCCGCTGCCGCCGATCGAGGCAGCAGAGTTCTCGAACCGCGGGTCGCTGTTCTTCACGCGGCCGACGTTGTTCAGCTACATGGCCAAGCGCGAATGGCTCGATGCAATGGCGGCTGAACTGTTCGATGTCATCGGTTCCGGCAAGGTCAAAACGAACATTCGTCAGCGCTATGCCCTGAAGGACGTCGCGCAGGCCCACCGCGATCTCGAGGCGCGCAAGACCACGGGCTCGACGATCCTGATTCCGTAATCGTTGCTCGCGCGCCGATGCGCGCGTCCGGTACGCCCTGACAGGCGGCGCAATGCGCCGCCTGTTTTCGTTTACGCGTTTTTTACACCGCCCCTGACAGGTTTGACCTGCTCTTTACGCGGGGTCACCTACGATTGCAGCGTCCAAAATCGGTTCAACTGGAGAACATCAAAATGGATGTGCTGTACGTCGGGGGACTCGTGCTGTTCACCGCGCTGACCTTCGCATTGATTGCGGGCTGCGACAAGCTGTACACGTCGCGCCGCGGGCAAGGGGAACGCTCATGACCTGGATGCTCTGGCTTGCAGGCGCGTCCGCGGCGCTTTTGTTCGCCTATCTCGTCTATGCGCTGCTGCGCGCGGAGGACATCGAATGAACGCGAACAATCTGCTGCAGTCCGCCGTCTTCATCGTCGTCCTGCTTGCGGCCGCCGTGCCGGTTTCTCGTTATCTCGCGCGCGTGATGGACGGCACCTCGCGCGTCGTCAAACTGTTCGCACCGATCGAGCGCTTGTTCTACCGGCTCGCCGGCGTGGACGAACATGCCGAGATGAGCTGGAAGCACTACACGGTCGCGACGATCGCTTTTAACGTGCTCGGCGCGGCCTTCCTCTATCTGCTGCTGCGCATCCAGCAATGGTTGCCCGGCAACCCTGCGAAGGTGGGCCCGATGAGCGTCGACGCGGCGTTCAACACGGCCGTCAGCTTCACGACGAATACGAACTGGCAGGACTACACGCCCGAGACCACGGTCAGCTATCTGACGCAGATGCTCGGGTTCACCGTGCACAACTTCCTGTCGGCCGCGACGGGTATCGTCGTCGTCGTCGCGCTGATCCGCGGTTTCGCGCGGCACTCGGCCAAAACGATCGGTAATTTCTGGGTCGATCTCACGCGCGTGACGATGTACGTCTTGTTGCCGATGGCCGCGGTCATCGCAGCGGTGCTGATCAGCCAAGGCGTGATCCAGAACACGAAGGCATACGAGGACGTCACCGTCGTGCAAAAGACGACGTATGCCGCGCCGAAGCTCGATGCACAGGGCAACCCGGTGAAGGACGCGAAGGGCAATCCCGTGACGGTCGACACGCCGCTCACGACGCAGACGCTCGCCATGGGGCCCGTCGCATCGCAAGAAGCGATCAAGATGCTCGGCACGAACGGTGGCGGGTTCTTCAACGCGAACTCTGCGCACCCGTTCGAGAATCCGACGCCGTTCACCAACTTCCTGCAGATCTTCGCGATCCTGATCATTCCGGCTTCTCTGTGCCTGGTATTCGGACGAATGGTACTGGACCGCAAACAGGGCATCGCGATCCTTGCCGTGATGACGATTGCGTTCGCCGGGGGCGTGGGTCTTGAAATCGCAGCCGAGCAGAACGGCAACCCGTTGTTCACGACGCTTCACGTCGACCAGTCGGCAAGCGCGTTGCAGGCGGGCGGCAACATGGAAGGCAAGGAAACGCGCTTCGGCATTGCGCAGAGCGGCATCTTCACCGTTGCGACGACGGTCGCCTCGTGCGGTGCTGTCGATGCGATGCACGACTCGCTGACACCGATCGGCGGCCTGGTGCCGATGCTGTCGATCCAACTGGGCGAAGTCGTGTTCGGCGGCGTCGGCTCGGGCCTCTACGGCATGCTGGTCTTCGCGCTGCTCGCCGTGTTCGTTGCCGGCCTCATGATCGGCCGTACGCCCGAGTACGTCGGCAAGAAGATCGAAGCGTACGAAATGAAGATGGTCTCGATCGTGATTCTGCTCACGCCGCTGCTCGTGCTGGTGGGTACGTCTATCGCCGTCTTGGCCGACGCCGGCCGCGCGGGCATCGCCAACCCAGGCCCGCACGGCTTCTCGGAGATCCTTTACGCGTTCAGCTCGGCTGCTAACAACAACGGGAGCGCATTCGCTGGCCTGACGGTCAACACGCCGTTCTACAACGTGCTGACGGCGATCGCGATGTGGTTCGGCCGCTTCGGCACGATCGTGCCCGTGCTGGCGATTGCCGGTTCGCTTGCGGCGAAAAAGCGGATTGCCGTGACGAGCGGCACGATGCCGACGCATGGCCCGCTCTTTGTCGTGCTGCTGCTCGGCACGGTGCTGCTCGTCGGCGCGCTGACCTACGTGCCGGCCCTGGCGCTCGGACCGGGCGTCGAACACCTGATCATGACGGCAGGCCACTGAGCACTTCGCTCGCGTGCATATAGACAAGCGAATTCGAGAATTGACATGACTCAACATTCCGCCACGCGGTCCATGTTCGACCCGGCGCTCGTTCGCCCGGCGATCGTGGACTCGTTCAAAAAGCTCACCCCGCGCACGCAGCTGCGCAATCCGGTGATGTTCTGCGTCTACGTCGGCAGCGTGCTCACGACGATCCTTTGGATCGCCGCACTCGCGGGGCAGGCCGAGGCGCCGTCGGGGTTCATCCTCGCGGTATCGCTGTGGCTCTGGTTCACGGTGCTCTTCGCCAATTTTGCCGAGGCGCTCGCGGAAGGCCGCTCGAAAGCACAGGCTGCGTCGCTTCGTAGTGCGAAGCGCGACGTCATGGCCAAGAAGCTGAACGAGCCGCATCCGAAGGCGCCCGTGCGCGTCATGACGGCAACGGACCTGCGCAAGGGCGATGTCGTCCTCGTCGAAACGGGCGATACGATCCCCGCCGACGGCGAAGTGATCGAGGGCGTCGCCTCCGTCGACGAATCGGCGATCACAGGCGAATCGGCGCCGGTCATCCGTGAATCGGGCGGCGATTTTTCGTCGGTCACGGGCGGCACGCGCGTGCTTTCGGACTGGATCGTCGTACGCGTGACGGCGAACCCCGGCGAGGCGTTCCTCGACCGCATGATCGCGATGGTCGAAGGGGCGAAACGGCAAAAGACGCCGAACGAGATCGCACTGACGATCCTGCTCGTCGCGCTGACGATCGTGCTGCTGCTCGCCACCGCGACGCTGCTGCCGTTCTCGATGTTCTCGGTCGAGGCTGCGAAAGCAGGCCACGTGGTCACGATCACGGCGTTGACGGCGCTGCTCGTGTGCCTCATCCCGACGACGATCGGCGGCCTCCTGTCGGCGATCGGCGTGGCCGGCATGAGCCGCATGATGCAGGCCAACGTGATCGCCACGTCGGGGCGTGCCGTCGAGGCGGCCGGCGACGTCGACGTGCTGCTGCTCGACAAGACCGGCACGATCACGCTCGGCAACCGCCAGGCATCGGCCTTCGTGCCGGCGCCCGGTGTGTCCGAGGAAGCGCTCGCCGACGCGGCACAGCTCTCGTCGCTTGCCGACGAAACGCCTGAAGGGCGCAGCATCGTCGTACTGGCGAAGGAGCGTTTCAACATTCGCCAGCGCGATATGGCGGTCCTGCATCCGGTCTTCATCGCGTTCAGCGCGCAGACGCGCATGAGCGGCGTGGACCTGACGGGGCGCGAGATCCGCAAGGGCGCGGCCGACGCGATCAAGGCCTACGTCGAAGCGCACGGCGGGCGGTTTCCGCAGGAAGTCTCGAACGCCGTTGCCGACATCGCGCGGCGCGGCAGCACGCCGCTCGTCGTGGCCGAGAAGGGCGAGGGCCCGGCACGCGTGCTCGGCGCGATCGAGCTGAAGGACATCGTGAAGGGCGGGATCAAGGAGCGCTTCGCCGAGTTGCGCAAGATGGGCATCAAGACCGTCATGGTGACGGGCGACAACCGGCTCACGGCCGCGGCGATCGCCGCCGAGGCCGGTGTGGACGACTTCCTTGCCGAGGCCACGCCCGAGACGAAGCTCGCGACGATTCGCGCGCATCAGGGCGAAGGGCGGCTCGTCGCAATGACCGGCGACGGCACGAACGACGCGCCGGCTTTGGCGCAGGCGGACGTGGCCGTGGCGATGAACACGGGCACGCAGGCCGCGAAGGAAGCGGGCAACATGGTCGACCTCGATTCGAATCCGACGAAGCTGATCGAGATCGTGGAGATCGGCAAGCAGATGCTGATGACGCGCGGCTCACTGACGACGTTCTCGATCGCGAACGACGTGGCGAAGTATTTCGCGATCATCCCGGCCGCGTTCGCCACGACCTACCCGCAGCTCAATGCGTTGAACGTCATGCATCTGGCCACGCCGTCGTCGGCGATCATGTCGGCCGTCATCTTCAACGCGCTGATCATCGTCCTGCTGATTCCGCTGGCTCTGAAGGGCGTGCGTTACCGCGCACTCGGCGCGGCCGTGCTGCTGCGGCGCAATCTGCTCATTTACGGCCTTGGCGGGATTCTCGTCCCGTTCGTCGGTATCAAGGCAATCGACATGGTGCTTGCCGCTTTCGGTTGGGTCTGACGCGGGGCGTCAGGCTCGCAGCGAATCAATAAATAAAGGATTTCGACGATGAAAACGCTTCTTCGTCCGCTCATCGTGGTGTTCGCCGTGCTGACGGTGGTGACGGGCCTCGCTTATCCGGCGGTGATGACGGCGGTCGGCCAGACGCTCTTTCCGTTCCAGGCGAACGGCAGTCTGATCGAGCGCGACGGCAAGGTGGTCGGCTCGGCGCTGATCGGCCAGCAGTTCGATGCGCCGCGGTACTTCTGGGGCCGCCTGTCGGCCACGACGCCGCAGCCGTACAACGCGACAAGCTCGGGCGGCTCGAACACGGGGCCGACCAATCCGGCGCTCGCCGACGAGGTCAAAGGCCGCATCGAAGCCCTGAAGGCGGCGGGCACCGATCTCACGCAGCCCGTACCCGTCGATCTCGTCACTTCTTCGGGCAGCGGGCTCGATCCCGAGATCAGTCCGGCGGCAGCCGCCTATCAGGTCGCCCGCGTAGCAGCGGCGCGCAAGATGCCGGTCGCCGATGTCGAGGCGCTCGTCGAGCGCTACACGTCGGGCCGCCAGTTCGGTCTCTTCGGCGAGCCGCGCGTGAACGTCTTGAAGCTCAATCTCGCGCTCGACGAAGCCCATCGCGGCTGAGGCGGCCGGCAGGGCGAACAGGCGAACAGGCGAAGAGACGGTGCGCGCAGGCGTACCGTTTCTTTGCCATTTGCGCTTGCAGCATAGACAATGAATCACATGAACCGACCCGATCCCGACCAACTGCTCGACCGCATCCAGCGCGACGAGGAAAAGCGTCAGCGCGGCAAGCTGAAGGTTTTCTTCGGCGCTTCGGCCGGCGTGGGAAAGACCTTCGCGATGTTGCAGGCCGCGCGCCAGCGCAAGGCTGACGGATCCGAAGTGCTCGTCGGTGTGGCCGAAACGCATGGCCGCAAGGAGACGGCGGCGCTGCTCGAAGGGCTCGACCTGCTGCCGCCGTTGCAGATCGATTACCGCGGACGCAAGCTCGGTGAGTTCGATCTCGACGGCGCGCTCGCTCGCAAGCCGCAACTCGTGCTCGTCGACGAGCTGGCGCATTCGAACGTG
>CBJMQH010000235.1:0-8153 GCA_966431825.1 uncultured Trinickia sp. | reverse complement strand
ACATGGACCAGAACGGCATCCCGTCGCTGACGCCAAACCAGCTCTACCAGATCGCCTACGCACCCAAGGAAGGCACGCCAGCAGACGTGTCGCGCGCGGCCAAATACATGTTGGAGAATCCCGACGTGTTGAACCGGATCGAAACGCACGATGTCGCCGGTGCGGACGGCATTGCAGGCCAGTGCGATTTCGATTGGGCGGCACAGGGGGGGCTCGACGATCGCGGCACCATCCCTGTCGATGCGGGCCTCGAGGCGCAGTCCCTCGATGCAGGTACCGGTTCCACCTCGATGTCGGCGCAGGAAGCTGCGGGTGCGCTCGCTGCCTACATGCATCAGCAGGGCACGGGCCCGCTCGACCCCAACGCGCTTTATCAATTGGCCTATCGCCCTTCGGCAGGCACGCCTTCGGATGTATCGGACGCGGCGAAGTACATGCTCTCGCATCCGGATACCTACAACCGGGTCGAGACGCACGATGTTGCGGGGGGCGACGGCATATCGGGCATCGGCAATCTGCAATGGGCCGCCCAAGGCGGCCTCGATCAGGCATGACCGCGGCGCGGTCTGTGCGGCGCTTGGCGAAATGCCGTGCTTGCCGGCGCCGCGCCTGCGGGACGTTATCCGGGCGTACCGCGAAGCCCCGATCCCGGCCCTTGCAAAGCGGTCAATCTGGCCGACACAACGCTTGCAACATAACTATGAACAATAAAATCTCGAACGTCCCTGTGCCGAACGCTGGCGTCGCGGAAGGGGCGCATGGCGCAAAAGAGCCGGCCGCCGCCCGATCAACGCAGCCCGGTCGGCGGCCGCCGAATGCCGCACTCCAGGCGCTGACTCAGCGCCCTTCCCAATCGCCCCAGCGGGCGGGCAGCACGCCGGCAGCGCGTTCGCGTAAGCGGGTGCGTGTCGACGATCTGCCGCGGCTCGACAACGCGGAACGCAGCCGCACCGACACTGCACCGAACCCGGCAAGCACACGGCCGCCTCGAACGGGGGCCACCGATGCTGCCGAGGCGCAGCAAGCCGTCAAAGAGGCCGAAAATCAGATGCTCGCCAAGCTCGATGCCGTTCGCACGGGATTGGCGGGCGATCCTTCGAAGGTTTCCGGCGAGACGCTGCAGGACATCCGCGCGCTGCATGAACTTGCGCTGCTGTTGTCCGCGATCATGCAGCGGCTCGCACAGCGTTCAGGCGAAGCACTCGTCGCGCTGACGAAAGGTTGAGGCAGAGGAAGGGGAGCGAAGAACGCCCGCGTTGGCCGCGGGCTGATGACCGTACCCGGGAAAACGATTCCCGGGACACGATCAGGCGATCAGGCATTAGTCGCGCAACTCGGCACGCCGCTTCTTCGCTGCGCTACGAATCTTTTGCACGCCACCCTGTAGGTTCATGATCTGAAGCATCATCAGTTGCTCGACGGCCTGCTCAAGTCCTGCGAGCGAATCGTTCCCGCCGGCAGCGCCTTGCTGTTGCGCGTTTTCATCGTCCTTTTTCTTCTTTTTCTTTTTGCCGCCTTCAGCATCCTCCGATTCGGCGGGCCGATGGGGCGCGCTGCTGTGAGCGACCTCCGAATGCGGGGTGGCGCGCGCGCGTTTCGAACCGAAAGACACGCCGCCGGCTGCCGCGCCCGCAACCGAACTCAGTGCAGCGAGGCTGGCCGCACCACCGGCCCCGCCGCTTGCGGGCATGACCTTTGAAGCGACGCTCTGGAGCTTGTCCTCCGCCATGCCGCCAACCTCGGCCTCGGCTACGTTCTTTGCGACGCCTTTCGCCATCTGAGCGACGTTGCCGTGCAGCGCGCCGCCGATTGCGGAATCGAGTCGCGCGTTGCCGATATGCGCGTTTTCCAGCACCTGCGTGCCGATAGCGGCCGCCGCGCCTTCTGGCGTGATCTCTCCCGCGACATCGAGTGCATCCATCGCCGCGCCGCCGAGCGCACCGGCTGCAGCGCCGAAACGGCCGTGCAGCGCATCGTTCGCTGCCTCTACGGTGCCTTTGATCGCCCCCTCGGTGTCGTTGACGACGCTGGCCTCGACCTGCTCGACGCTCTTTACGACGTCGTTTTTCACCGCGTTGAGCGCGCCCCCGATCTTGTCCATCGCGCGATCCATCTTCTTGCTCAAATGCATGTTCGAGAGCGAGTCGACGGCCGCCTTTTCGCCCGACGTCCCTACGTCTACGGCAGTCTTGGTGAGATCCTGACCTGCCTGGAGCGCTTTGTTCAACGCCTGCTGCAATCGTCCTTGCATCAGTGCTTCGGCAGATTGCAGCACGTCGCCTGCAACGTGCTCGACGTCCTGGGCCAGTTGCTTGCCAACGTGTTCGACGCCCTCGACTACGCCCTTTCCTACTTTACCGATATCTTTGCCTACGGTTTCGAGCCCCTTGCCCACATCTTTCGCCACATGCGCAATGTCATGTCCGAGATGCTCGAATCCATGGGCGATCTTTGAAAAAATGCTCATGGTCATTCCTTTCCATTCATCATCGATCGAAAACGACAAGGGGCAGTGCAGTCTACCGGCGCTCTGGTGGTAGCGTCGGACACCGAACACGCCCCATGCCGGTTCCCCGCCCTGCGAAAGAACGGGGTGAAACTACGATACGGCCTGTGCATCTCGCGCGGCGCCGGTGGCGACGAACTCGGAACGACGGCGGCGAAATCGTGGTGCTCGTGGCGACTCTGCATTCAACGCCTATGCTTCGCCTGTGCGGCGCGGACGCACGCGCTCCTTTTCAATCGCCTCCGTCGTGTCGTTTGGATGGGACCTGTCGCTTAGATCTCTGTGGCTTTTGTGAAATTTGCGAACGCTTTGCCGGGTATCCATTTGGTAGTCCTTATCGTATGAATTGTCGGCATAAGGGTCGATCAGAATCGGCACGAAAAGGCCACCGCGAATCTGCGAGGCCGGATCGGGGATGTCGCGCTGCTGCGATTCCAACTGCGCCGCCAATTGCGCGAGGTAGGCGAGGGTATAGGCCTCTACCACGGAGAGCGAAACTTCGGATGCGCCTTCGGATGCTGCGTCAGCATCACCATCGCTCCCGTTGTCGGGGGCCGCGGCCCGGGTCCCTGCGGTGGCGCCTTCGCTCGAAATCGTGTTCGTTACAGAGGCGTCGAAATGGTGCGCCGCCTCTTCGAGCGCATGATCCACGTTGCCGCCGGTAATAGCGACGTGCAGGATGTTCGCCGCGAGCGCCTCGCGCTCCAGCACGCTGGATGCGACGCTTGCGGCTTCACCGAAGACAGGAATGAGGCTCAGCGTGTTCATGATCGGTGCCGCCCATCCCATGACCTTCGCGCTCGCCTGCAGTGCATCATCGAGCGCTCGCTTGTCGATGACGGGCGATGGTGCAGGTGCCGTGGCAGCGTTTTCGTCGCGGTTGGTGTTCGGTGCAGGGTCCACGCCGAAGAGCGCGCTCAACGACAGCGCCAGTATCGAGCCGAATGCGGACAGGATCCCCTGTTGACTGTCGTCTGTCGTTGTTGCGGCGGCGGTGCCCGCCGGGAGCTGCGATGCTTCAGGCGGGGTCGCAGGGGCGAGGTTCGATTGGCTGACGGTGCTGGGTGACATATCAATACTCCTGGCGTGACCATGACGGACGGTGACGGGTCCATCCACGCTGCTCGTCGCGATGGTTGGATAGTGCATGGTAGGAAGGCCAGCCGCCCGTGCCAACGGTAGCGGCGAAACGGGAACGACCAGCGCGAATCTGGCGGGCCCTACGCGCGAATCCACACGTAGTCGCCGTCGGATAGATGGCGAAACATTTCGTCGTCGGACAGAAGAATGTTTTCGCGCCAGTAGCGGCCGTGCTCCACGTAATGTTCGATGAGTTCGACGAGCCATTGGCCGTCGGTATCGGCTTCAAGCACCGCTCGGACCACGAGCACTACGCCGCCAGTCTCTGCTTCGACGCCGAGCTGCGCCTGATCCTGTGCATAGACCGAAAGATTGGCTTCCAGTAGCAGACGGAAAACGCGCAGCGTGCGCCCTCCGGAAACCACCCCGAACTGAAAGTTGACATAGATCGCCGCGGCGTCCTCCTCGAAGAAGTCGATCGCGATGTCGAAATCGTCGATGCTGACCAAGCCCGTTTGGATCACGTATTGCGCGTCGCCAATGCCGCGCAGTTCGCATAGCTCGCGGATCAGCTGATTTCGGCGTTCCAGGCTCATGCAGACGATCGGAAGGAATGCGAGGGGCGGGGCCTTGCCGTCCGGGGTGACGCCGGAACGGTACGGTGATGCGGAGCAGTCAGGAAACGAAAATCAAGAAAACAATGCAAACAAGGGTGCGCCCCGCGCGGCACGAGGGCGCACCGGTCATGCCGCTTAGCCTTGCGTCAGGCTCTTTGCGTTCTTCGGACCTGCTTCTTCCAGCTGATCCTTTGCGGCGTCATTGTTGAGTTGGTTTTCCATTTGCGTCGCCGCGTCTTGCAGTGCGATCGAGCTTGCAACGCTCGCTTCCATCTGAGCGATCGTCTTGGCGCTGTCGGCTGCGTTAGCTGCCGTCGAGCCGGCGGAAATACCCGAAGAAATACCCGAAGAAAGGCTGCCTGCCATTTTAATACTCCTTCATTCAAAGTGACCCGTATAAGGGCAAGATGTCGCCGTAGCCGGACGGCCACGGGTACTACCAATTCGTACTTGCGTACGAGGGCAACCGGTTGATTTCAACCCGCTGCAATTTCAACTCTTCAGGCTGCTGCTTCGACCGCTGCGCGGCACAGTTCCGATGCGGCACGCAGACCGTCTGCGACTGTCGTAGCCGATTGCCGCAGCAGCGGATCGGCGAACTTGACAGCCTGCGTGGCGATCTCGGATGCCACGTGCTCCAGCGCGTTCGCGGCTTCGCCGAGCTTTGTGCGGGTGCTCTGCGGTTGATCCGGGAGCGTCTTCACGCTGTCTATCGCATCGATCAATTCAGGGGTTAAGGCGCTGTACATGTCGTCCTCAGTTCAGGTTTCGCCTTGCGGCGTTCGAATCGATAAAGTGCTTCACACCGTCGCTGGCTTCCACGTACTGCAGACCATCGACGGATAGCAGCGAGTCGATCGCGCTCGGCATCGCAATGGCGTCGTCGGCCGTGAACGCCTGGGCGACACGGTCGATCATCGGGTGCAAATCGGTGCTCATGCGCCCGAGCGTGGCCTGTGTCGCCGCGATGTTCTTCGCCACGCCAGACACGCTGAAAACACGATTGCCGACGTAGTTCACATGCAGTGCAGGGTCGTGGAGCGATTCCTGCAGGTCCCGCGCAATCTCGTCGACACATCCGACTCGCCAATCGATCCGGCCAGGCGCAATCGATTCGAGGGTGTTGCGTGCGAGCGTTGCGCTTGCACGGTCGGGCACGACGCCTTCGACCGCGAAGCGCGCGCCCTGGCGTTTCACCGTGACATCGGCTTGATGCAGTTGGTCCAGCGCGCGCTGCAGCGCCGCGAGCGTCGGCTGGGCTGCAGGAAGGCGCAGCGCGTCGTTCGCGTGCGGCCGAAGGACAGCGGGCAGCGCCATACTGGCACCGCCAACGGCCAATGCGACCGCACCGACAATGCCGACCAGATGAGCCGCCTTGCGCGACTTTTGCAACGGCGCGAGCGGCAACTCGGCGGCGGGTCCATTTTGCGTCGCGGGTGCAGGCGTCAGTAGCGCTTCGAGCAACGCGATATCCGACGGCCACTCTGCGTCGGCGTCGCCGGCGCACAGGACCACGTGACCGAATCGGAGCGGCTTGAAGTCCTCGAGCACGATCGGTGCTTGGACGCCTTGCGCGTCTGCGATCGTCAGTGCTCCGTCGTCGCCCAGATTGATCTGCATGATAGGTTGGTCCCAGTCCCGAATCTGAATGTCCGCATCGTCATCGTTGCCGATGCGCATCTGCGTTGGATTGAACTTTATGCGGGCGCCGGCGTGCCGTCCCGTGAGTAGACGAATTTCCTTGGTCATGAGCGAACTCCTTCTTCATTGCGCCGGCAGGAAGCCGCGCGTTCAAACGTGATTGCGCCGACGCTCGACAAGCGAGCGCAGCGTTGCCAGACCGCGTGCGCGTTCGCTGTCGCTGCGCGTGCGATCGAGGCTCAACATCAGCAAGGGCAGCAACAGGTTCGACGAATGCTGTTGCGGGGGCGCGGGCTCAGTGGGCGCCTCGACGAGCTGCACGAGTCGCTCTCTTACCTGACCCAGCGACGTACCCGATTTCGCGACGGCGCTCGGCACAGACAAAAAATCGAGCATGACTTTCAATATTTCGTACGTCGAACTGCTCGACCAGTTTTCGCCGCCGCGAATACGGCGTGCCGCGAGCAACGCGTCTTCGGCCGCGAGCCACGCGGCGTGTGATCCGGCTGCTGAATCGCTGCTTGCGGTCGCGGCCGCGTGAGCCCGACCGGTGGCACCGAGGTGATCATCGTGGTCTTCATCGCCGTCCCGGTGGCCACCGTCTTCCGACCCGCCACGGTCGCCGTGCCGGCGTTCGGCCACGCGCATGACGAGATCGGAGGTGCGTTGCAGATGCTCGTTCAGCATCATCTGAAGCTCTTCGCTGGCGCCTGCTTCGTCTATTCCATCCTGCGCGTCGGCGCCGCGCCGCCGCTTCGTCCGCAGCCGGTTCGTGCTCCTGTGCGCATGGTGCCTGTGCCGATCGACGGGGCGGTGCGGTTGCGTGTCCTGTGCGGTCGGAGAAGCGGCACCGTCGTCGACGGCGAGCGGTCTTGTTCCTACGATGCGTAGCTGGCTCATGGAAACACCGTGCGAATGATGGATTGGGCGAACTCCATGACGGCCGACGCACCCCAAGGGGCAGCGATGATGATCACGACCGTCACGATCAGAAACTTGAAGCCGTGCGAAATCGTCGAGTCCTGAAGCGACGTAACGGCTTGCAGGAAAGCGATCAAGAGGCCGCCGAGCGCCGCGACGAGCACGGCGGGCAGCGAAACAAGCAGGCACAGCGTAAGCGCCTGCGTGGTGAGATGGGTGATCGCGTCCGTGTCCATGGCTTACCTGTAGGTGGAGACGAGGCCGTGGATCAGGACCGACCAGCCGTCCATCGAAACGAACAGGAGCAGCTTGAACGGGATCGCGACGTTGGTCGGCGTCACTTGCGAGAGCCCGAGCGCCATCAGCAGGTTGGCGACGATCAGGTCGATCACGACGAAAGCGAGATAGAGCAGGAAGCCGATGCGAAACGCGGCGGTCAATTCGGTCAGTGCGAACGCAGGGGCGAGGATGACGAGGTCGTCCGATTTGAGCCTTGCGACCTTGTCGGCCGGCCAGATCTGCTGTGCCGAACGCATGAAAAACGCTTTTTCGCGCTCGGCCGTGTGTTTGAGCAGAAATTGCTGGAACGGCGCACGGGCGGCATCGAACATCGGCATGACCTGACTCGTGGCCGATTGCTCGCTCGTGACCTGCGCACGGTGCGCAGCCTCCATGCCCACGGGTGCCATGATGAAGCAGGTAACGATCATCGCGATGCCGTTGAGCACCGTGCTCGGCGGTACCTGTTGAACGCCAAGGGCATTGCGCAGCAGGCCGAGCACGACGACGATCTTCGTGTATGAGGTGACGACCATCGCGGCGAACGGAAGCAGGCCGAATGCAAGCAGTGCGACCAGCAGCGAAGCAACGTCAAGATTGCCGTTCATCGCTGCCTGCCATGCGTTCGATCTGAACACCGAGATGTTCACCGACGGCGACGAGCTTGCCAAAGGCGAGGGTCTGGCCGTATGCGACGAGCCTGACGGCGGCGTCCGCGAGCGGAAGCGGGACGTCGAGCACATAGCCGGGCTGGAGGCTGCTCAGTTGCGCCACGCTCAGATTGACGCTGACCAGCTCGACATGGACCGGCAGCTCCATCGCGCCGACCGAAACGAGCGGATCGGTCGTTGAATCGGATCGTTCGCCCGCCAACGGATCGAAATCGTTCTGTTGTCCTGCGGAAGCTGGACTCATTGCGCTCTCCAAAGTGATGGTGTGGGTATCGAGACGCACGCTTGCGTGCAGTTGCCGGCCGCGCGGTGCACCGATCCGAAGGGAAGCGGCTCCCAGCGGCGCTCCCTCCGCATAGCGCAGGGCGGGTTGCCAGCCGACCAGTCCGTCGTGCCGGCGCAGCGACGCGAGCACCGTGGGCGAACACAATCGGCTTC
>CBJMQH010000234.1:0-8158 GCA_966431825.1 uncultured Trinickia sp. | reverse complement strand
GCTGCCCCGCCGGCATAAACGGTTTGCTGGCCGCCGTTGATCGTACTGCCGCTTGCCACGCCGGCGGACAAGACGCTTTGGCTGCCCCCTGAAACGGCGGTGCCGGTAGCCGTGCCGCCGCCGCTCACATATTGGTTGCCGCCGATGCCGACGGTGCTCGCGCTGGCCACGCCCCCGGAGAACAGAGACTGTTCGCCCCCGCTCCCGACCGCCGTGCCCGAAGCGATACCTCCTGAAAACACGGACTGCTGGCCGCCGCTTGTCACGCTCGTCGCAAAGCTCGCGCCGCCGGAAATCAATTGCGCGCCGCCGCTACTGACGGCTGTGGCACTGGCTACGCCGCCGGCATAGACGGTTTGCTGGCCGCCGCTGATCGTACTGCCGCTGGCGACACCGCCCGAGTACACGTTCTGCGCGCCACCGGCAATGACAGTGTCCGTGGCCGTGCCGCCACCACTGATGTATTGGGCACCACCGGAGTCGATGGTGGCCGCGCTCACCACGCCGCCCGAGAACACGTATTGCTGGCCGCCACTGCTCACGGCCGTGCCGACAGCGAAGCCGCCCGACGATACCGATTGAATCCCGCCGCTGCCGATCGTCGTTGCGCTCGCGACGCCGCTCGAAGAAACGGACTGGACGCCGCCGCCAGCCACCGTGGTTCCGACAGCCGACCCCGAGACGACCTGCTGTACGGCCGTGGTGCCGCTGACTGCAGTATCGAAAGACGTACCGCCGTCGACGAGCTGAAGACCGCTATAGATCGTGCTTCCGCTCACGGTCCCGCCGCTGTCGACGTCCTGCTCGGCAGTCAATCCATTCACCACGGTACCCATGACGGTTCCGCCTTGAACGTCCTGCAATGCCCCGTCGTTGATGGCGGTCCCGGTGACAGTGCCCCCCCCGACATAGGAAAAGCTGCCGCTGTTAAGGGTCGTGGCTGTGACGACGGATCCGCTTTCGACGTCCTGGTAACCGTTGTTGATCGTCGTGTTGGCAGCCGTACCACCCAGTACATACTGTTCGCCACCGCCATTGACGGTCGTGAAAGTGGCCGTGCCGCTGTAGACCTCCTGAAAACCGGAGTTATTGACGGTCGTGTTCGTGATCGTACCGCCGAGGCCGAACTGCCCCCCACCGCTGTTGGCGGTCGTACCGGTCGCGACACCCCCCGCAAAAACGCCCTGTTGCCCGTTGAGGTTTAGCGTGGTGTTGATGGCCGTGCCACCGGCGTTGACGCTTTGGGTCGCGCCGTGGCTCAACGTCACGCCCGTGCAGGTCGGCGGGCATATATATTGGGCGATAGCCGGCCGAACCAGCGCTCGGCCGGCCAACACGGCGAGCAAAACGGTCAGCAGGCGCGACAACGTCTTGCGTCGATGAAGCCGGCCGACACCTGCAATGATGCCCGATAGGCCAGGGGCCGTTGGTTTCATTGATAAAATTCGTACTTCTAATAATCGTCCAGGCGCCGGATCAGCCCGTCAGCGCAAGAGGCTCGAATCCACGGTTGACGTGCGCCGCACGCGTTCCCGATTGGCGGGCAGGCCCACCGATCTGGAAGAACGCGACAGCCTCATTCAACACGCGGCCCTGATCCTCGAGCGATTTCGACGCCGCGGCCGCTTGTTCCACAAGCGCGGCATTCTGCTGCGTGACCTCGTCCATCTGGGTGATGGCTTGGTTGACTTGCTCGATGCCGCGGCTTTGCTCGCCCGAAGCTGCTGCGATCTCGCCCATGATGTCGGTGACACGCCCGATGGCGCGCGTCACTTCCGTCATCGTCTGTCCCGCCTGATCCGTCAGCGTCGAACCGCTTTTGATTTTCTCGACGGAGGCACCAATCAGTTCCTTGATTTCCTTGGCCGCACTCGACGAGCGTTGGGCCAGGCTTCTCACTTCGCTCGCGACGACGGCGAAACCACGCCCCTGTTCACCCGCGCGCGCCGCTTCCACGGCAGCGTTCAACGCGAGGATGTTCGTCTGGAAGGCAATCCCCTCGATGATGCCGGTGATGTCGGCAATTTTCGAAGAGCTTCCGCTGATATCGGTCATTGTCTCTACGACTTGCCCCACCACCGCGCTGCCCTTCTGCGCGATGTCCGATGCGTCGGCGGCAAGCGCGCTTGCCTGCTGCGCGTTGTCGGCGTTCTGCTTGACCGTCGATGTCAGCTCCTCCATGCTCGAAGCCGTTTCTTCGAGCGAGGCGGCCTGCTCCTCCGTCCGTTGCGACAGATCCGTATTGCCGGCGGACATCTCGCCCGCTGCCAGCGTGATCGATTGGCTCGCACTCTGGATGCCGCTGACGATCGACGACAACCGCGCCCGCATCGCATCGATGGAATGCAGCAGGCTGGCAGTGTCGTCCGGCTTGACCTCGACTGCGACAGTCAGATTGCCACCCGCAATCAGGTGCACGATCTGCGCCGCGTAGGCCGGTTCGCCGCCCAGCGAGCGATAGAGCCGCCGCGCCGTCAAAACACTGATGAACGCGCCCAGCGCGAGGCCGGCCACCGCGATGAGAATGAGCGTCAAGCGCAGCGTCTTGTAGCGTTCGCGTGCAGCCTCGTATTCCGATTTCGCAACGTCGACCTGCAGCTGCCGCAGGTCCGCCAATCCCTTCGTCGTATCGGGCAGCAGGCTCGCAACCTTTCCATGAAGGAGTGCCGATGCTTCGGCGGCCTGACCCGCCGACACCGCCGCGCGCCACGGAGCGAGCGCTTGCGCTTCGATCGCGTCATAGCGCGTTTTGAACGCATCGGCGAGTCCTTTTTCCGTAGGCGTCATATACGACGAGGCGTAGTCCTTCCAGATCGATTCCAGTTCGGACTTGCCCTTTTCCGCATCCCTCACCGACTCGGCAGCGGGATAACTTTGTGCGTCGAGTGTTGTACGCGTCAGCGCGAACACTTCCTCTCTCAGCCGATTATTGACCTGGGCGAGCTGCTGAATGCATACCGTGCGATCTTCGTACACGGTGCGCAATGTATCGTTGGAGCTGCTCATCCCCGCCATCCCGGCAAACATTACCGCCACCATTGAGACGCCCAATGATCCTGCGATCAATGCGAGTTGCGCTTTTACGGTCAGGTTTTTCATTCGCACAAATTCCGAGAAAGGTTGTGATTTGCCCCCAATATAAGCGTGGCGCAGCACTCCCTAATGCTGCGCAGCTCATCGCGGACCTCCGTTTTAATATCGGCAGCGCCTTAAAAACCTTTATCTTCTTTTTTTGGGGACAAAATATCCTGTCTTTCCATAAATTCATCGCGTTGACGGCCGCGCTACATCGGGAATTACGCGCCCTTTTAAGCCAATTGCACGGCCGGCGGCGCACTCCTTCTACCGTCCGCCTGCCACGGCACACGAACGTTGATCTTCGTGCCGTTCCCCGGCGAGCTCGCAATGTCGATCTTGCCGCCGAGCATGAGCATGCGCTCCTTCATTCCGGCCAGCCCGAACGATCGCTTGCGTGTGGCCACCGGATCGAATCCACGTCCGTCGTCGCGCACCTCGAGCAGGCAATCCTCGCCAATCTGCGCAAGCGTCACGTGCACGTGCTGCGCGCGCGCATGACGCGCCACGTTCGTCAACGCTTCCTGGACGATGCGAAAGAGTGCAATGGCGCAGTCCTCGCCCAATGGGGGCACGTCGTCCGGTACCGACAGCGAGTAGGTGATTTGAGCGCCACGCGAAAATTCGGCCACAAGCCATTCGAGCGCAGCAGCAATGCCGGCGTCGAGCGCTGCCGGGCGCAGCGACGTGACGACGCCGCGCATGACCTGCATGGTCTCGTCGGCCAGCGACAACAGGTCCTGGATCTGTCGGGCGAGCGCGGGGTTCTCGGGGCCGAACTGGATGCGCAGCGTCGAGGCTCTCATTCTCAACGCCGTCAGTTGCTGTCCGAGTTCGTCGTGCAGCTCGCGCGCGATACGCTTGCGCTCCTCCTCGCGGGCCGTCTCACGCCGCGAAGCGAGTTCGCGCAACATATCGTAGGAATCGCGCAGCCGAAGTTCGGCCTCCTTCGCCTCCGAGATATCGCGCCAGATCGTCAGGCCGCTTTGCACCACCCCATTCGCGTCGTATTCCGGCACTGCGTGCACGTACCAGTACTGTGCCTTGCCGGCAGCCTGCCAGCTCAACTCGAACTTCGCCGCCACGCCGGATCTCATGACCTGCATCAACTTGCTGCGGAACCGGCGTTCGATGGGCTCAGGGCACGCTACGTCTTCCCCCGCCTTCCGGCCAAGCAGTTGTTCCGGCCGCAGACCGCAAATGCGCAGAAATTCCGGGTTCACATAAAGGCGCCGGCATTGCCGGTCGTAGCGAATGATCGGGTCCGGCGCGTTCTCGGCCAATGTGCGGAACGCGCTTTCGCTACGCTTGAGCTCGTCGATGTCTCGGCTGATGGCAAGAATGCTGACGACGGCGCCGCCCGGCGACAACTCCGGAACGACCATGATGTGGACCCAGCGGATCGTCCCGTTTGCGTCGCGCAGCCGCACAGCCTCCGTCGCCTCACGGCGCGTTTCCACGACGTGCTGCAACAGTTTCATATAGTGATCGGGATCGACGAACGGTGAGACTTCGGCCGGGGTCTTGCCGATAACGTCGGCTGCGTTGCGCTGCATGAACGAGAGCAACGCGGGGTTGGCGTACGTGCGCCGGAAGCTCAGATCGTAACGCCCGATGTTATCGAGCGAGTGCTCGACCACCGTGCGAAACGCCTGCTCGCTCGCATACAACCGGTCTTCGGCCTCCTTACGGTCAGTGATGTCACGCCCGAGGGCCAGCGCACCGACCGTTTCGCCGTGGAGTCCCCGTTCGGGAAATATTCTGATGTGGTGATAGCGTATGCCACTGCCCGTGTCAGGCAGCATCAGTTCGATGTCGCGCTCGACGCCGGATTCGATGACAGCCTCGAGCGCGACCTGGTACGGGGCCAACCGTAAATCCGGGTAGTGCTCGTTCGGCGTGCGGCCCTGCAGTTCTTCCAAAGGCCGGCGCACGAGCTTCATCAGCCCCGAATTGGCAAATACGAGACGGCAACAGCGATCGTAACGGCAGATGATGTCCGAACTGCTCTCCGCCAACCGCTGAAACTGATCTTCTAGCTGACGTTGAACCGCTGCGAATGCCACCGTCCGCGGACCGGCAGTCGCGTCGCGCGCAATCTGTGCCTGTGCCTCGGACAACGCATCGCGCATCCGTCGCAGCAATGCGTCGCGCTCGGCAACCTGCTGCTGCGCCGATTGGAGCGCGTGGAGCATGAGCGCGTTCTCTCGGCGCAGTGCTTCGACCTCGAGTTGAAGTTCGCGCACAGCCTCGGTCATGCATCACCTGCTGCAACCGGGCTGCGGCCGCCCCCGAAACGCACAATCGACCTCCATGCCCTCTGTATGAGGGCTGCCCGGGTCGGCTCTTCGCGCAACGTTCTCTGCTTGACTTTCATATAACCGCCCACCATTCGTCCCACCCCGAACTACGTAGTGGTACCGCATTGATTCAGCGAGTCCGGCCTACGACAACACGATTTATTGAGCTTATCGGCAATTCCTCATAGGAGTTTAAGTTGGAACCCCTAAGCAATCGTTTGCACTGGGGTTTTCGAGGATCGGCGGTATCGGCCTGGCAGGCGAGGGCGGCCCCGCCCCGCTTTCATTGCTGCGACAAATCGAAGATCCGGTCCATGCGGACCCATTTTTCGCCGGCAGGCGTCCACGGCGTGGGCGCTTGAAAGGTCCACATCAACGTTTCCCATTGCTGAACCACCGGGTTGTCCAATGCCGTCCTCGCCATACGCGCGGCATCGTACACGGCATCGTCCGTTTCCATGATCATGAACAACCGGGTGCCGAGCCGGTAAATCTCCATGCTCGAGACGCCTTGATCGCGTAGATGGCGAATGACATCGGGCCAGACTTTGCGATGGTAGTCCTCGTACCGGGCAATGAGTGCGGGATCATCCTTCAAGTCCAATGCAAGACAGTAGCGCATGCTTTTTTCGCTTCTCCAGGGCTATGTTTTCGACCAAGGCGCACGGTGGCGGCCGGTTGCACCTTACATGACCGCACCTTGCAACCACGGCACGAACTCCCGCTCGCCAATACCGTTGATTTCGCTGCACGTCTTTTGCCCCGAGGCGACGGCCAGCATCAATTGGAACAACTGTGCGCCCACTTCTTCCACACTCACCGCCCCATCGACGATCGCCCCGCTGTTGAAGTCCATATCGGAGCGCATCCGTTCGAACAGCCCCGTCGTCGTAGCAACCTTGATCGTGGGGACCGGCTTCGAACCGAATACGGATCCGCGCCCCGTCGTGAAACAGATGAGGTTGGCCCCACCCGCCACCTGGCCCGTAGCGGAGACCGGATCGTATCCGGGCGTGTCCATGAAGACCAAACCGGCCTCGTCCACCGCCGCGGCATACTCGTAGACGGCATTGAGTGTCGAACTTCCGCCTTTCGACACCGCCCCCAGCGACTTCTCGAGGATGGTGGTGATGCCGCCGGCCTTGTTCCCCGGAGAGGGGTTGTTGTTCAGCTCGCCGCCGCCCGCGGCCGCATAGCGCTCCCACCACCGCAGCTTGGCGAGCAGCTGTGCGGCCACGTCGCTCGACACCGCTCGCGCCGTCAGCAGGTGTTCGGCACCATAGATCTCCGGCGTCTCCGAAAGAATGGCCGTCCCGCCGTTGCTGACGAGTAGATCGACAGCAACGCCCAGCGCGGGATTCGCCGTCATACCGGAATACCCGTCGGAGCCGCCGCATTGCAGGCCGAGCTTGAGCTTCGACGCGGGCACCTTGGTGCGGGTGGCCCGGTTCGCGGTCCCGAGCAATTCCCGGACGATCTCGGTGCCGTGACGAATCGTCTCGCGCGCTCCACCTTCGTCCTGGATCACGAGCGTTCTGACCGGGCACGCAGCGAACGGCTCCAGTGCCTCGGTCATGTCGCTCACCTGATTGACCTCGCAGCCAAGTCCGACGAGCAGCACACCGGCGAAGTTGGGGTTTCGCGCATAGCCGGTGAGCGTACGGCGCAACAGGGCGATGCCTTCGCCCGTCGAAGACATGCCGCAACCGCTCTGATGCGTAATAGGCACGACGCCGTCGACGTTAGGGAAGGCGGCCATCGCCTCGCCCTTGAAGGCGTCGGCAATCGCATGGCACACGGTGGCCGAGCAATTGACGCTTGCAATGACGCCGACGAAGTTACGCGTGCCGACCTGCCCGTCGGCACGTTCAAAGCCCATGAACGTATCGGTTCGCCTGGCGGGCGCGGCGCGACCGGTCGCTTGGGCCGCCGGCTCCCCTTGCTCGTGCCGCTCGGGCATTCCTACGTTGTGCACATGAACGTGCTCGCCCGCGCGAATGTCCTGCAGCGCGACGCCGATCGTCTGGCGATATTTGCGTACGTGCGTACCACCGGCAATGTCACCGGTCGCCACCTTGTGCCCGGCGGGGATGTCCGTCAACACGTGCAAGCGGGACCCGCCCACGTCGAGCACCTCCCCTTGCGTCAGCGCGCGCAACGCCACGCCAACATTGTCGTCGTCGTGCAGTCGCACGACCGTCCGATCTGTCATGATGGATGCCTAAGTTTCGTTGGCCGGATGCGGCGCCAGCCCGTGCAGGGCCAGTAAGCCGCGCAGTCGGGGCTGATCGCCCCGCGTCGAGAGTGATTCGGCGAGTTCGATCAAAGGCAAAACGCGCCTTTGCACCTTCACCGCATGGTTCTGTGCGATATCTGCGATCCGATGATCGAGATAAGGATTGAGAAACCGGTCGCGCACGCTTTCGACATAGTTCTCGGCGCGCTCGCGCATGCCGATCGCCTCAAATACGGGCAGCACTTCCTGCTGCCACACCGCTTCGAGTTCGGCCCGCATCTGCGGGTCATGCATCGCATCGCGCACGGTTTCGGAGGGCGAACGCTGCCGGCTGAGCCACTGCTGCGCCATCCATGTGTGGCCGAGGTTCAGAAAGAACAGCTTCAGCCGCTCGTAGCTACGCAGGTCGTCCGTCAATACGATGCGCTCGTGCGTGCAAGGCATGACCATCCCTGCGCGTTGCTCGATCGCCCACAGCGCATAGGGCTCCGCCACCGCGCCAACCGGTTCGATGGGTTCGGAGACGATCCGATCGACGAGCGAGTTG
>CBJMQH010000233.1:0-8192 GCA_966431825.1 uncultured Trinickia sp. | reverse complement strand
AGTACGCAAGAGCCGCTGTCTGGATTGCGGCCGCAGCTTTCGCCAGCGCCTGCCACGTATCGATAACCGTGTCGGGATTCAGCGAAATCGACGAGATGCCTTCGTCGGCCAGCCACTGCGCGAAATCCGGGTGGTCCGACGGGCCTTGACCGCAGATGCCGACGTATTTGTCCAAGCGGCGGCACGTTTCGATCGCGCGCTTGAGCAGGAACTTCACCGCCTCGTCGCGCTCGTCGAAATCGACGGCAAGCAGCTCCATGCCCGAATCGCGGTCGAGACCGAGCGTGAGCTGCGTGAGGTCGTTCGAACCGATCGAGAAACCGTCGAAGAACTGCAGGAACTGCTCGGCCAGAATCGCGTTCGACGGCACTTCGCACATCATGATCAAACGCAGGTCGTTCACGCCGCGCTTCAAGCCGAACTTCTCGAGCAGCCCGACGACACGCTCCGCCTGCTTCAGCGTACGCACGAACGGCACCATGATCTCGACGTTCGTCAAGCCCATGTCCTCGCGCACGCGCTTGAGTGCCACGCACTCCATCTCGAATGCCTGCGCGAAGTCAGGCGCGATGTAGCGCGACGCGCCGCGGAAGCCGAGCATCGGGTTTTCTTCGTCCGGCTCGTAGCGCGAACCGCCGATCAGCTTCTTGTATTCGTTCGACTTGAAGTCGGACAGACGCACGATCACGGGGCGCGGATAGAACGCGGCCGCGATCGTGGCAATACCCTCGGCCAGCTTGTCGACGTAGAACGCGCGCGGCGACGCATGGCCGCGTGCCACGCTTTCGACGGCCTTCTTCAAGTCCTGGTCGATGTTCGGGTACTCGAGGATCGCCTTCGGGTGAACGCCGATGTTGTTGTTGATGATGAATTCGAGCCGCGCGAGACCCACGCCGCCGTTCGGCAGTTGCGAGAAGTCGAACGCGAGCTGCGGGTTGCCGACGTTCATCATGATCTTCACGGGCACCGGCGGCAGCTCGCCGCGCGAGATTTCCGTGACTTCCGTTTCGAGCAGGCCGTCGTAGATCTTGCCTTCGTCGCCTTCCGCGCACGACACGGTGACGAGTGCGCCGTCCTTCAGCACATCCGTCGCATCGCCGCAGCCGACAACAGCCGGCACGCCGAGCTCACGCGCGATGATCGCCGCGTGGCAGGTCCGGCCGCCACGGTTCGTGACGATCGCCGACGCACGCTTCATCACGGGCTCCCAGTTCGGGTCCGTCATGTCGGCCACGAGCACGTCGCCCGGCTGTACGCGCTCCATCTCGGACGGATCGCGGATCACGCAGACACGGCCTGCGCCGATTTTCTGGCCGATCGCACGGCCCGTCGCGATGACTTGCGACTGGCCCTTCAACTTGAAGCGCTGTTCGACCTTGCCGATTTGCTGGCTCTTCACCGTCTCCGGGCGAGCCTGCAGGATGAAGATCTTGCCATCGCGGCCGTCCTTGCCCCACTCGATGTCCATCGGGCGCTGATAGTGGCGCTCGATGATCACGGCGTACTTGGCAAGCTCGACCACGTCTTCGTCGGTGATCGAGAAGCGGTTGCGCTGCTCGTGCGGCACGTCGATCGTCTTCACACGGCCCGGCTCGCCCGGCTGCGTGAATTCCATCTTGATCAGCTTCGAGCCGATCGAGCGACGGATGATCGGATACTTGCCCTGCTCGAGCGTGGTCTTGAACACATAGAACTCGTCCGGGTTCACGGCGCCCTGCACCACGGTCTCGCCGAGACCATAGCTCGACGTGATGAACACGGCATCCTTGAAACCCGATTCCGTATCGAGCGTGAACATGACGCCGGCCGCGCCGACGTCGGAGCGCACCATGCGCTGAACGCCGGCCGAGAGCGCCACTTCAGCGTGCGTGAAACCCTTGTGGACACGGTACGAGATCGCGCGATCGTTGTAGAGCGACGCGAACACGTGCTTCATCCGGTCGAGGACATCTTCGATGCCGACGACGTTCAGATAGCTCTCCTGCTGGCCGGCGAACGAGGCGTCAGGCAGATCCTCGGCCGTTGCGGACGAGCGGACGGCGAACGAGAGCTCTTCGGGCGAGCTCTTTTGCAGGGTGTCGAAACCCGCACGGATTTCCGCTTGGAGGCGCGGTTGCAGCGGCGCGTCAACGATCCATTGCCGAATTTCAGCGCCGGCAGCCGCGAGCGCCTTGACGTCGTCGACGTCGAGCGTTTCGAGGCGGGCCGCGATGCGTTCGGTCAAATTGTTGTGTGCGAGGAAGTCGCGGAAGGCGAGCGCGGTCGTGGCGAAGCCCGTGGGCACGCGCACGCCAGCCTCTGCCAATTGGCTGATCATCTCGCCCAGCGACGCGTTCTTGCCGCCGACGATTTCAACATCGGTCATCCGCAACTGCTCGAACGGAATTACATACGCCTGATCCTTTGCGACGTTTGCAGCGTTAGTCATTGAAGCCCCTAAGTGTGAAAAAAATTCACGGCCATGCACGCGGGCTCAAGTGCGGGGCCCCCATAGGAGGGGCCGCTCGCATCGTGCACAACCTGTTGGAAAAGCAATCGCCGGGGCGGGCCACCGCAATTGCTTATCCAACAGGTTGCCGCTATTCTACCGTGCTACCCGCCCGATAGGGCGAGCTCCTGCGAATTCGTGTTCTTCCTACCATTACCAGTACGATTGCGATGCCGCCTACCGTATTCATCGTCTCCGACGGCACCGGGATCACTGCCGAGACGTTCGCACACTCGATCCTGTCCCAGTTCGACCAGAAGTTCCGGCTCGTACGCGTGCCGTTCGTGGATTCGGCCGAAAAGGCCTACGCGACGGTAGAAAAGATCAGCGAATCGGCCGCGCTGGACGGCCGCCGCCCGATCGTCTTCACAACGCTCGTCGACAGCGCGTCGAACGCAATCGTGAAGAACTCGAATGCGCTCGTGCTGGACATCTTCCAGCAGTTCGTCGAACCGCTCGAGCAGGAGCTCGAGATGAAGTCGACGCACGCGGTGGGCCGCGGGCACCAGAACGCCGACACCGAGGAGTACAAGACACGGATCGAGGCGATCAACTTCTCGCTCGCGCACGACGACGGCCAGTCGAACCGGAACCTCGCCGACGCGGACGTGATCCTGATCGGCGTCTCGCGCAGCGGCAAGACGCCGACGAGCCTCTATCTCGCCATGCAATACGGCGTAAAGGCGGCGAACTATCCGCTGATTCCCGAAGATTTCGAGCGCGGGAAGCTGCCGACTCCGCTCGCCGTCCATCGGGACAAGCTGTTCGGCCTCTCGATCGACCCGCAACGGCTCTCCGAGATCCGCAACGAACGGCGCCCGGGCAGCAAGTACGCCGCCCTGGAAAACTGCCGCTACGAGATCAACGAAGCCGAAGCGATGATGCGCCGCGAAGGCATCAAGTGGCTCTCGTCCACGCACAAGTCGATCGAAGAGATCGCAACCACGGTCCTGCAGGAGATCAAGCTCGACCGGCCAACCTACTGAGCCTGTCGAGCCCCCGCTGTACCCGCAGCAGCGGGGCCGAGCGCTCGATGCGTTCCGGCCCCGATGAAGCGCTCGGTCAGCGCGATTGCGCCGCAGCAGCCTGGCGGCATTGTTCGAACAGGCAAACGGCGGCCGCCGCCGCCACGTTCAGCGACTCCATTCCGCCCGGCTGCGGAATCGTCACCTTGTGCGTCACGGCCTCGCGCCACGGCGCCGACACCCCTGCCCCTTCGTTCCCGAATACCCAGGCGAGCGGCCCCGTCAGGTCGCACGCGTAGAGTGAGCTAGCCCCATGCGAATCGGTGATCGTCACCGGTACGGCAAGCCGCTCGATCAATGCAGCGGGCTCGACATCTTCGTGCACGTCCAGCAGAAAATGGGCACCCATGCCTGCGCGCAGCACTTTCGACGACCACGCGTAGGCTGTGCCGGGCGCGCAAAAGACTTGCCGCACGCCGGCGGCCGCCGCGCTGCGCAGGATGGATCCGACATTACCCGCGTCCTGGACGCCGTCGAGCACCACACAGGTCGACTCGACGCGCTGCGGCAGCGGTGCCGACAATTTTTCGACGACGAACAGTAGCCCCGCGCCGTTGACCACCGTCGACAATTGTCCGAACAAGGCGTCGGGCAATGTCACGACACGCGAGGGCTCGACGCGTGCGACGATCGCGCGCGCTTCGGCATGACTCAGCGCGCCATCGGTCACGACGCATGTTTCGGGCTGCCCGGCAGCGTCCAGATAGGCCGTGGCCAGATGGAAGCCTTCGAGCAAGGCGTGGCCGCTCTTCTTCTGCTGGTGCGTGGAGCCGGCAAGCGCTTTGAGACGCTTGTAGAACGGGTTATCGCGAGAGGTAATGGCTTTCACGGAAATTCGCTGTCCTGCGCTGAATCGGGCAGCGCCACGACGGCACGAAACGCGCCGTCGTCGATCGAAAGCGGCATGCCGCGGCTCGCGTAGGCAGCCCGCACGGGCGCGAACGAGCGACGGTGATGCGCGCAGGGACCATGCTCGGCGAGCGCCGCCAGATGCTGGGGCGTGCCGTATCCCATATGCGCGTCGAAGCCGTACATCGGAAATTCAATATGCAAGTCAGTCAGCATCCGGTCGCGCGTGACCTTGGCGAGGATCGATGCCGCCGAAATCGCCGGCACGAGCGCGTCGCCGCCGATCACGGGCTCGCTGCGCATCGACAACACGGGACACCGGTTGCCGTCCACGCGCACGAGCGTCGGCGCCAGCGCGAGCCCTTCGACGGCCCGCTTCATCGCGAGCATCGTGGCGTGCAGGATGTTCAGCGTATCGATCTCCTCGACGCTCGCCGAGGCAATGCAATAGGCAAGCGAACGCTCGACCATCTTCTCGTAGAGCGCCTCGCGCGTTTTCGCGCTGAGCACCTTCGAGTCGTCGAGCCCGCGGATCCGAC
Organism: uncultured Trinickia sp.; assembly: GCA_966431825.1. Classification (GTDB taxonomy): domain Bacteria; phylum Pseudomonadota; class Gammaproteobacteria; order Burkholderiales; family Burkholderiaceae; genus Trinickia. The sequence goes on along the minus strand of CBJMQH010000233.1, from coordinate 3,291 downwards.
GCTTCGGGTCGAGGATCACCGCCGCTGCAACCACGGGCCCTGCAAGCGGGCCGCGACCGGCCTCGTCGACGCCGCAGACGATGTCTCGCGGCGAAGCAAAATCGAAAGCGCCCTGGACGGCAGCCGCTACGCCATCGAGCGGACGCGTTTCCGGTGCCGTCTGCCCCGTCGACGCGGCAGCACCGACGCGCGCCGGTCGTTTCGTCGTTCGTTCCGTCATGTGGAGAGCTTCCGGGCTTCGATCACACGTGCAACCGCTTCGGCCGCGCATTCGGCCGTGTTCCGGCGCAGCGTTTCGTGCATCTGCGAAAACACGTCGACGAGCGTGCGCCGATTCGCTTCGTCGTGCAACTGGGTCAGCATCGCATCGGCCAGTGCAACCGGCGTAGCGAAGTGCTGCAGCAGCTCGGGCACGACAAATCGACCGGCGAGAATGTTCGGCAGTCCAACATAAGGCAGATAACCCTGCCGCCGCATGATCTGCCCCGTGAGCCAGGGCACCTTGTAGGAAATCACCATCGGCTTTTTGAGCAGCGCCGCTTCGAGCGTGACCGTGCCGCTTTTCACGAGTACGGCGTCGGCCGCCGTCATCACGCGCTGGGCATTGCCTTCGGTCAGCGTCAGCGCGAGCCCCGGATGCGCGTCGGCCAAGGGTTGCAACAGCGCACGCAATGCGGGTGTTGCAGCCGGTACGACGAAACGCAGCCCCGGCTCGCGCCGCTGCATTTCTTCCATCGCCGCGAAGAACGTCGGCCCGATCAAGGCAATTTCAGAACGCCGGCTGCCCGGCAGCACGGCAATGACCGGCCCCGCTTCCGGCAAGCCGAGTTCGCGGCGCGCCCCGAGCGTATCGGGCACGAGCGGAATGTCATCCGCAAGCGGATGACCGACGTAGGTCGCCGCCACCCCTGCTTTTTCGAGCAGCGCCGTCTCGAACGGAAACACGCAGAGCATGTGATCGACGGCTTTGACGATCTTCTTGATGCGGCCGCCGCGCCAGGCCCAGATAGACGGACAGACGAAGTGAATCGTCGGAATGCCTGCCGCGCGCAGCGTCTCTTCGAGACCGAAATTGAAGTCCGGCGCGTCGATGCCGACGAAGGCGTGCGGCGGCTCGGCGAGCAGCTGGCGCTTGAGCTCGCCGCGAATTCTGAGGATCTCGGGGATTTGGCCCAGCGCTTCGACATAACCGCGGACGGTCAGTTTCTCCATCTGGAAGTGGGTATCGAACCCCTCCCCGATCATGCGCGGACCGCCGATGCCGTAGTAGTGCGTGCCCGGCGGGAGCCGGTGCGAGAGGCCGGCAAGCAGCGATGCGCCGAGCAGGTCGCCCGACGGCTCGCCCGCCGCCATCGCGACGCGCAGCGGACTCGATTGCAGCACCATCGGTCAGCGGATGATGCCGCGTTGCGACGTCTCGATGAATGCGATGAGCTTGCGCACGTGCTCATCGCCGTCGCCGCCGGCTGCGGCCAGCTCTTCGAGCTGCGCCTTGGCTTCCTCGAGCGAGAGCCCGTTCTTGTACAGCAGTCGGTAAGCGCTGCGCAGTGCCGAAATCGCATCCGCCGAGAAGCCGCGACGACGCAGCCCTTCGACGTTGATGCCGTGCGGCACGGCCTTGTTGCCCGCCGCGATCACGAACGGCGGCACATCCTGCACGAGCGCGGACGCGCCCCCGAGCATCGAATGCTCGCCGATCTTCACGAACTGATGGACGCCCGACATACCGCCCACGATCGCCCAGTCGCCGATAATGACATGGCCCGCCATCTGCGCGTTGCTGGACAGAATGACATGGTTGCCCACGGTGCAATCGTGGCCGATATGGACGTACGCCATGATCCAGTTGTCGTCGCCGAGCGTCGTCACGCCCTTGTCCTGGACCGTTCCCGTGTGGATCGTCGTGAACTCGCGAATCGTGTTGCGATCGCCGATCACGAGGCGCGTCGGCTCGCCCTGGTACTTCATGTCCTGTGGGCGGCCGCCGACCGACGCGTAGTGCCCGATGCGGTTCTCTGCACCGATCGTCGTATGCCCTTCGATCACGCTGTGCGAGCCGACCGTCGTGCCCGCGCCGATCGTGACATTCGCGCCGATGACCGCATACGGTCCGATTTCGACGTCATCGGCAAGCTGCGCGCCCGACTCGATGATCGCGCTGGGGTGAATCCTGCTCATGCGCCTTGACCCTTTTCCTTTGCACCGCATTCGATCGGGCGACTGGCCCGGGCTGCATGGCCCGGTCGCCGCGCGGCCCGAGTGCGGGAATCCATGACTGATCGCGTTACTGGTCGCCGGTCTTCTTGACCGTGCACATAATTTCCGCCGACGCAGCGAGGGCGCCGTCGACTTCAGCACGCGCTTCGAATTTCCACATCCCGCGCATCGAGCGAATCAGCGAAACGTTCATCACCAGTTGGTCGCCCGGCTCGACCACGCGCTTGAAACGCGCGTTGTCCACGCCGACCAGGAAGTAAAGCGTATCGCTGCCGTACGGTTCTTCGGCGAACGTCAGCAAGCCGGCCGTCTGCGCGAGCGCTTCGATGATCAGCACACCGGGCATGACGGGACGCTGCGGAAAGTGCCCCTGGAAGAACGGCTCGTTGATCGACACGTTCTTGATCGCCTTGATGCTCTTGTGCGGCTCGAGCTCGGTCACGCGGTCCACCAGCAGAAACGGGTAGCGGTGCGGCAGCAGCGTGAGGATCTTGTGGATGTCGATATTGATTTTTTCAGTGCTCATGGTGTGTCTGCGCCACGCATCGAATGCGCGGATGATAACTGCGGAATACTTGTGTGCCAGCGATCGGAAATCGAACGCGTATCGTCAGACGTCGCCGCGAGGCGCCGCCAGTGCCGTCTCCAGCGCCTTGATGCGATCGCGCATTTTGTCCAGGTTGCGCATGATAGCCGCGTTCTTGTTCCATTCGGCGTGTCCGACGGCCGGGAACGCGCTCGTGTAGATGCCCGGCTTCGTCAGCGATTTCGATACGCCCGACTTGGCCGTCACGATCACGAAATCGGCCAGCGTCACATGGCCCGCGATGCCGACGGCACCGCCGATCATGCAGTGGCGGCCGATCGTCGTGCTGCCGGCCACGCCGGCGCAACCGGCAATGACGGTGTAAGCGCCGATCCGGCAGTTGTGCCCGATCTGCACCTGATTGTCGATCTTCACGCAGTCTTCGATGATCGTGTCGGCCATCGCGCCGCGGTCGATCGTCGTGTTCGCGCCGATCTCGACGTCTTCACCGATCGTCACACCGCCCACCTGCGGAATCTTGACCCAGC
>CBJMQH010000232.1:0-8206 GCA_966431825.1 uncultured Trinickia sp. | reverse complement strand
GTGGTGGGCTGGGGCGTGGGCGGGATCGAGGCCGAAGCGGGCATGCTCGGCCAGCCCGTCTACTTCCTCACGCCCGACGTGGTGGGCGTCGAACTCAAGGGCAAGCTGCGCGAAGGCGTCACGGCCACCGACCTCGTGCTGACGATCACGGAAATGCTGCGTAAGGAGAAGGTCGTCGGCAAGTTCGTCGAGTTCTTCGGCGAGGGGACGGCTTCGCTGACGCTGCCGGACCGCGCGACGATCGGCAATATGGCGCCCGAATACGGCGCGACGATGGGCTTCTTCCCGGTCGACGAAAAGACGATCGACTACTTCAAGGGCACAGGCCGCACCGACGCCGAGATCGCTGCCTTCGAAAACTATTTCAAAGCACAGGAATTGTTCGGCATTCCGAAGGCTGGGCAGATCGACTACACGAAGACGCTAACGCTCGACCTGGGTACGGTCGCCCCGTCGCTGGCCGGTCCGAAGCGTCCGCAGGACCGCATCGAAATCGGCTATGTGAAGTCGACGTTTGCCGATCTGTTCTCGAAGCCCGTGAACGAGAACGGCTTCGCGAAAAAGCCGGCCGACCTCGATGCGACCTACACGACGTCGAACGGCGTTCAATTGAAGAACGGCGATGTGCTGATCGCCGCGATCACCTCGTGCACGAACACGTCGAACCCGAGCGTGCTGCTCGCCGCTGGCTTGCTTGCGAAGAAGGCCGTGGAAGCGGGCCTGACCGTTGCGCCGCACATCAAGACGTCGCTCGCGCCCGGGTCGCGGATCGTCACCGAATACCTGACGAAGACGGGCTTGCTGCCCTACCTCGACAAGCTCGGCTTCGCGTTGGCGGCCTACGGCTGCACGACTTGCATCGGCAATGCCGGCGACCTGACGCCGGAACTGAACGAAGCGATCGTGAAGAACGACGTCGTGGCAGCCGCGGTGCTCTCGGGCAATCGTAACTTCGAAGCGCGTATCCACCCGAACATCCGCGCGAACTTCCTCGCGTCGCCCCCGCTCGTGGTGGCCTATGCGATTGCCGGCACGGTCACGCGCGATCTGATGACCGAGCCCGTCGGCAAGGGCAAGGGTGGTCGGGACATCTATCTGGGCGACATCTGGCCGTCGAGCGAGGAAGTCAACGCACTGCTCAAGTACGCGCTCGATGCCGACGCGTTCCGGACGAACTACGCGCAGCTCACGAAAAAAGGCGATCTGTGGAGCAAGATCGAAGGCGAGGAAGGTCAGGTCTACGACTGGCCGAAATCGACCTATATCGCCGAGCCGCCGTTCTTCGGCAGCGACTTCGCCATGACGCCGAAGAGCACGATTGCGCAGATCAGCGGCGCGCGCGCGCTCGGCATTTTCGGCGACTCGGTGACGACCGACCACATCAGCCCGGCCGGTTCGATCAAGGAAGACTCGCCGGCAGGCAAGTGGCTGAAGGCAAACGGCGTGCAGAAGGCCGACTTCAACAGCTACGGTTCGCGCCGCGGCAATCATGACGTCATGATGCGCGGCACGTTCGCGAATGTCCGGATCAAGAACCTGATGATTCCGGCGAAGGCCGATGGCACGCGTGTGGAAGGCGGGTTGACGATCCATCAGCCGAGCGGCGAACAGCTGTCCATCTACGACGCCGCGATGAAGTACATCGACGAAGGCACGCCGACGATCGTGTTCGCGGGCGAAGAGTACGGTACGGGCTCGTCGCGCGACTGGGCGGCCAAGGGGACGCAGTTGCTGGGCGTGAAGGCGGTAGTGGCACGCAGCTTCGAGCGGATTCACCGTTCGAATCTGGTCGGCATGGGTGTGCTGCCGCTGCAGTTCACGGGTAGCGACAGTATCCAGTCGCTGGGCATCACGGGTGAAGAGACTTACGACATCGAAGGCCTCGGTAACGACTTCAAGCCGCAGCAGGAAGTCACGCTGGTGATCCACCGTAAGGACGGCGCTCAGCAACGTGTGCCGGTACTGCTGCGCATCGATACGCCGATCGAGGTCGACTACTACAAGCACGGCGGGATTCTGCCGTTCGTGTTGCGCTCGCTGCTGGCGGCTTAAGACGGTTCTGCGCTTTTGCAGGCGCCGCGCTTTCCTTTCCAGGGACGGTGCGGCGATCCATTCAGCCCGGCTTTCGCCGGGCTTTTTTTGCGCGGCTTCGCGCAGCAAAAATTACGAGATCTCAATGCCGGCATACGTGCACATCAACCTGCGCATCATCGACCCCGCCAAGCAGGCAGCGCTCGCCCCGAGGTTTCTCGCGGCGCTGACCGAGGCAGGCGGGCGCATTCTCCATTTCGGCCCTGTCGCCCAGGTGCTGGAAGGCGACGACACCCCGCTGCCGATGGCGGGCGTGTTCGAGTTCCCCACGCTTGCGCAAGCCCAGGCCTTTTATGATTCCGAACGATATGCGCCGATCAAGGCCGAACGTCGCGAGGCCCAGCAAGCGCGGATGTTCATCGTCGACGCGCCCTGATGACCCGCCGCGAATGACCTCAGGCGCTCGCCCGCTCGTTGGGCGACGCCCCGCCCGCACCGCCGCTTTCCCCTTGCGCGCATCGTACGACGCCCGCTTCGACGAGCGCCCGGCACGCATGCGGCCCATACCCGAGTTCGGCCAGCAAGGCTTCAGTATCCTGACCGAGCGAAGGTGGGTCCTTGCGCACCGCAAGCCGTTCCCCCGACAACGTCAGCGGCAGCAGCGCCGTACGCGTTGCAATCGTTTCCCCGGCCATACTCGCGTCGGGCGGCAGCGTGATCTCTGCCAACCCGCCCGTTGCGAGCAAATGCGGATCGTCGAACAGCGCTTCGGGCCGCGTAATCGGGGCATACGGTAAGCCGACGCGCTCAAAAATCTCTGCAATCTGCGCCGCAGCGAACGGCGCCAGTTGCGCCCGCAACTGCGGCAACAGCCACTCGCGCTCGGCCACGCGTGCGTTGTTCGTTGCAAGGCGCGTGTCGGACTTGAACGCATCGAGCCCGAACGCGTCGCAAAACAGCGCCCACTGCGTGTCGGACACGACCGCAAGGAAGATCTGCTCGCAGTCCTTGACCGTGAACACGTCGTAGATACCCCACGCCGAGATACGGCTCGGCATGGGCGCTGCCGCGCGCCCCGTCACCGCGAACTGCATCATGTGCTGCGCGACGAGAAACACGTTGTTCTCGAACAGGGCGCTCTGCACTTCTTGACCACGCCCGGTGCGTTCGCGCTGCGCAAGCGCCGCCATCGCACCGATCGCCCCGAACATGCCGCCCATGATGTCGTTCACGCTCGTGCCGGCCCGCAGCGGCCGCCCCTCGGGGCCCGTCATATAGGCCAGCCCGCCCATCATCTGCACGACTTCGTCCAGCGCCGTGCGATGCTCGTAGGGTCCCGGCAGAAAGCCCTTGTGCGAGACATAAACGAGCCGCGGATTGAGCTTGGACAACGCCGCGTACCCCAGCCCAAGCTTGTCCATTGTGCCGCCCTTGAAGTTCTCGCTGAAAACGTCGGCACCCGCCAGCAGCTTGTGGACGATTTCGAGCCCGCGCGGATCCTTCACATCGACCGCAATGCTTTTCTTGTTGCGGTTGAACATGCCGAAAAAGCCGGCGCCCGCGCCGCGCAGCGTGCGCGTGTTGTCACCGGCGATCGGCTCGATCTTGATGACCTGCGCACCCAGATCGGCCAACACCATCCCGCAGGTCGGACCCATGACCATATGCGTCATCTCGACGACGCGAAGGCCGCTGTATGGCAACGCCCGCTCGTCACCGGCACTGTTCGCCTCCCCACGCTCTTGCGTCGTGCTCATTCGCAGCTCCTCCTTCGCAACAAGGTACTTCGAACCCCAAAACAATCCGGCAATAGCGCGCGTTTGGATACCCGGCACGGCGATTGCGTGTTGATCGCGCTGCCCGCCCCCGGGAGATCGTCATGAACCATTCGTATGGCCTGCGCTCGGCGCAACGACGCGCGCGCGACATCGTGCTGGCAGGTACTTTTGCCGTACTTTGCACTTCTTGCAGTGGCGGTGGATCGGATGGCGGCGGCGCCGGAAGTGGGGGCGGGACGGCCACCCACGCGACGGTCCCGACAGACGTTCTGACCTACCATAACGACCTTGCCCGCACAGGCCAGTACCTGACGGAAACCACGCTGACACCAGCCAACGTCAATCCCGCCGGCTTCGGCAAGGTAGCGTTTCTTGCAACGGACGGCAAGGTCGACGCCGAGCCGCTTTACGTGAGCGGCGTCACGATCGGCGGCACCCCGCACAATGTGGTCTTTGTCGTGACCGAGCACGCAAGCGTCTATGCCTTCGACGCCGATAACCAGACGCTGCTCTGGAAGCGGTCGCTGCTTGCCTCTAACGAAACGCCGAGCGACAACCGCAGCTGCAGCCAGATCACGCCGGAAATCGGCATCACCGCGACGCCAGTCATCGATCGGCAGCGCGGCGCCAGCGGCACGCTGTACGCCGTTGCGATGAGCAAAGATGCGAACGGCGCCTATCATCAACGTCTGCACGCGCTCGATCTCGCAGGCGGCTCGGAAGCACTCGGCGGTCCGACCGAGATCTCGGCCACATACCCCGGCAACGGGGCCAACAGCAGCAACGGCGTTACTGTGTTCGATCCCAAGCAGTATGCGGAACGGCAAGCGTTGGTACTGGTCGGCGGCACGATCTATCTAGGCTGGACTTCGCATTGCGACCTGGGCGCCTATGGGGGTTGGGTGATGGCCTACAGCGCCGACTCGCTGGCACAAACGAGCGCGATCAATCTCACGCCCAACGGCAGCGAAGGCTCCGTGTGGATGAGCGGCGCCGGCATGGCATCGGACGGCACCTCGCTCTTTCTGCTCGATGCCAACGGCACGTTCGATACCACGCTGGACGCACAAGGCTTCCCCGCCCAAGGCGACTATGGCAATACGTTCCTGAAGCTCGGCACATCGCCCCGGCTCGCGGTGTCCGACTATTTCGCGACGTTCGACACGGTCGCTCAATCGAACCGCGACCAGGACCTCGGCTCCGGCGGGGTAGTCGTCTTGCCGCCGTTCACCGATGCGAACGGCGCCACGCGCGATCTGGCCGTGGGAGCCGGCAAGGACGGCAAAATCTATGTCGTCGACCGCAATGCGATGGGCAAATTCAACGCATCACGCAATGCGATCTGGCAGGAAGTCGACGGGCAACTTGCGGCGGGTGTCTTCGGCATGCCCGCCTACTTCGGCAATACCGTCTACATCGGTGCGGTCGGCGACAAGCTCAGGGCCTTTACGATCGCATCGGCCAAGCTCTCCGGTGCACCGACCTCGCAAAGCCCGGAGACGTTCGCCTACCCGGGCGCGACGCCGAGCGTGTCGGCGAACGGCAGCCAGAACGCGATCGTCTGGGCTGCCGAAAACGGCACCGTCGGCGCCTTGCACGCGTTCGATGCGGCAAACCTCGGACACGAGCTCTACAACAGCAAGCAAGCCGGTTCGCGCGACGCGTTCGGCCCCGGCAACAAGTTCATCACGCCGATGATCGCGCACGGCCACGTGTATGTCGGCGCGACGAACGGCGTGGCGGTCTTCGGGTTATTGCATTGAACGCGGCGAGGCGACCTGCTCGTAGCTCGCCGCCCCGTCGTCCCCATCCAGGCGTTCGACATAATTTCGGGCGCCACACATAGGACACCGAAACAGCAGCCCCTGCCCTTCGTTCTTGATGACGACATCCGACGGCTCCCAGCGGGCGCCGCAACTCTGATTGATACAGGTGAACACTACATTCTCCAATTAAATTCGATTGCTGCTTCATGCCAGCGGCAATGGCGATACAGGTGCTTATGCGGCCGGCTCGGCCGGGGCCTTGCGGGCGCGCGCCGTGCGCGCTCCCGACTTGCGTGGTGCCCGCGACGGCTTTTTCTCGACAGGCGCGGCCGTCACACTGTCGGTGACAGCCGCCGAGGGTTGCGCTGCGACGGGCTCCTGAACGCTGCCTTGCGCGCCCTTCGAGGCCGCCGGGCGCGCTTTCTTGGCCGCCGTCTTGCGTCCGCGGCGCGATGCAGCGCCCGCCGCCTGAGCCGCCTCGCCCAACGGTTCGACGCGAGTGAGGGCCGATGCCTGAGCGTCATCGGCGGCTTCGAGTGCCGCCTCGAAGTACGGCATCTCCTCGGTCTCGGTCTCGGGCCCGGCGGTCATCTCCGGGGATGCCGGTGCGCTCGCTTGAGGCGCTTCAGCCGCGCTCTGGCGACCCGATTTGCGTGCACCGCGGCTATGCTTCTTCCCGCGCTTCGCCGATTGCGGTTCTGCCGCTGGCTCGCCTTCCGATTCGAACGCGGGCGCGGCCTCGAATGTCCCCGATTGCTGAGCCACAAACTCCGTCACCACGGGCTCCGGTGCGACGGCGTGGCTCGGACGGTAGACGAACGCACCGGACTTGTCGTCCCGGCCGACTTCGAGCAGGCCGCGCGCCTGCGCCTCTTCGAGCAGATTGCCGAACGCGCGAAAGCCATAGTACGACTCGCTGAAATCGGGCTTGCGTCGTTTGATCGCGCTCTTGAGCACCGAGGCCCAGATCTTGTCGCTCTCGCCGCGTTCGGACGCCAGCGCTTCGAATGTCTCCACCGCAATCGCAACGGCTTTGGCTTTGCGCGCGTCCATTTCCGTCTTCGGCTGCTGCTTCTCCTTGTCGGACGGGCGCTTTGCCGCGCTATGCGCCGCGCGCGCCTCGCGCTTTGCGATGGCACGCTGCTGCTCGCGTACTAGGTCGTCATAGAAGATGAATTCGTCGCAATTCGCGACCAGCAAATCGGAGGTGGAGTTTTTCACGCCCACGCCGATGACCTTCTTCGCGTTCTCCCGCAGCTTCGACACGAGCGGCGAGAAATCGGAGTCGCCGCTGATGATGACGAACGTGTCGACGTGCGACTTCGTATAGCAAAGGTCGAGCGCGTCGACCACGAGCCGGATATCGGCCGAGTTCTTGCCTGACTGCCGCACGTGTGGGATTTCGATCAACTCGAAGCTCGCCTCATGCATCGACGACTTGAAGCCCTTGTAGCGCTCCCAGTCGCAATAGGCCTTCTTGACGACGATACTGCCCTTCACGAGCAGCCGCTCGAGCACCGGCTTGATGTCGAACTTCTCGTACTTGGCGTCCCGTACGCCCAGGGCGACGTTTTCGAAATCGCAAAAGAGCGCCATGCTGACGCTGTCATTGAGCAAGGCCATCGTTTTCTCCAGCCGATGCGGCGCGAGAAGCGCGCCTTGGATTGCACAGTGCGCACATGATAGCCGGTCACGCGCGGATGGCTAAGCCCTTCTCGGCCCGATGCCTCAAGCACCCGCGGGAAAACGCAAGGTCACGTCGTCAGGCTTGACCACGCGCCCGTCCGACGCCTGAGGCTCGAGCCTGCGCAATTCGCGTCCCGCCTTCCTGTCGACGAGCCTTACGTGCGGCTCACCGGCTTCGAAACAGTGCGCCTCTCCCCATTGCCGCAGCGCCACCAACACTGGAAACAGCGCACGCCCTTTTTGGGTCAGGACGTAATCCAAGTGTGCCCCGCCGCCCTCCGACGGCACCGCTTCCAGAATGTCATGTGCCACGAGGTGGCGCAAACGCGCGGCGAGGATGTTCTTCGCCAGTCCAAGACTGCGTTGAAATTCGCCGAAGCGGCGCAGCCCGTCGAACGCATCGCGCACGATCAGCAACGACCATCCGTCTCCGATCGCATCGAGCGGGCGCGCAACACCACATAGCGACGCTCCATGCGAAATCCGCTTCACCATCGTCCATCCTCGTCCATTGCAGCGCGCCAACCTGGCGCCCGTCCGGCATGCCGCACCGGCGCGACGCGACGGTGCGCAAGTCAGAGGTTGCAATATAAAACCAAATTCGCTATAAAACAAACGGTTTCAAATTGAAACCATACTGCACGCACACCCGCGCACACCCGCGCACACCATTCGCACGACGCGCCCCCGTAGCTACCGGCAGTCGAGCGGGCGAACTCAGCGCAGGAGAAGCGTGCTTTCCCCCCAGCCAAGGAGCTTTCCGATGATTCGCGCCGACGAAACGTTCAACGCCACTTTCCCGTTTGCACCGCAGTTCTCGCATGCCCCCGGCTTCGCGATGCACTATGTCGACGAAGGCCCCACCGAAGGCCCCGTGGTGCTCTGCCTGCACGGAGAACCGAATTGGGGTTATCTGTTTCGCAGCATCATCGAGGCATTGCGCCC
>CBJMQH010000231.1:0-8207 GCA_966431825.1 uncultured Trinickia sp. | reverse complement strand
GTAGATGTGGTCGTCGTCGAGCGACGTCTCGCGCAGTTGCGCCCACGCCTGATCGCCCGACACCTCGGTGCCGTCCTCGACGTCGTCCTTCCACGCGAGCAACTGACGCAGCCACGCGATCTTCTCGTCGTACTTGTCGCTCGCCGAGAACTGTCCGCCATAGCCGCGTGCGCCGGCCTCCTTGTAGCGCCAGTGCGCGGCGACGCCGTACTCGGCGAAGCGATGCATCTCCTGCGTGCGGATCTGCACTTCGAACGCACGGCCGTCGTCGCCGATCACGACCGTATGCAGCGACTTGTAGCCGTTCGGCTTCGGCCGCGAGATGTAGTCGTCGAACTCCTTGGGCACCGGCTGCCAGAGGTTGTGCACGATGCCGAGCACCGTGTAGCAGTCCTTGATATCCGGGACGATGACGCGAAACGCGCGCACGTCGTAGACGTCGGCAAAATCGAGCGCCTTGCCGCGCATCTTGCGCCAGATGCTGTAGATGTGCTTCGGCCGACCCGACACCTCGGCGTCGATGTGCGCCGCCGCCAGCTCGGACTGCAGCAGCGCGATCGCGCGCGCAACGTAGCCTTCGCGCTCCACACGCTTTTCGTCGAGCAGCTTCGCGATGCGCTTGTAGGTATCCGGGTCCTGGAAGCGGAACGCGAGATCTTCGAGTTCCCATTTCAGTTGCCAGATACCAAGCCGGTTCGCGAGCGGCGCGTAGATGTCGAGCGTTTCGCGCGCCACGTCCGGACCGGGCGAGGCCTTCGTCGCTGCGTAGTAGCGCAGCGACTGCAGCCGCGATGCAAGCCGGATCAGCACCACGCGAATATCCTGCGCGAACGCAAGCAGCATCTTGCGCAGCGCCTCGATCTGCGCGCGTGCCGCGGCCTGCGCCTCGCGCCCTGCCTCGGGCGCCGCCTGGGCCGCCCGCAGGCTCACGGTGCCGAGTCGCAACAACTTGCGGACATCGCCCACGAGCTGTGCAACTTCTTCGCCGAAGCGCTCGGCGATCTGCCGTTCCGGATCCGCGAGATGAGGCGTCAACACGAACAGCGCGGCCGCGAGCACGGCCGGCGGGTCCACATTCAGTTTGCTGACGATCGCCGCCGTTCCGGCTGCATGCTCGGCCAGCATTTCACCCGTCGGCAGGCGCGCATCGGGCGCGTGCTCGCGCACAAACGCAAGGGCGTCCTCGAAGGACGGCGAAGGCTGCGCGCCCGCGGGCGTCGCAGCCGTATCGGCATTCATCTGTTCCACCTGCCTCGAACTAGCGACCTGCTCACTGCCTTTTTAACCACTGCGCCGCGAAAGCGGCGCGTTTCAGCTGCGCTGTGCAGCCACCACGACGATCTCGACGAGGCACGCAGGATTAGCGAGCTTCGCCTCGACCGTGGCGCGCGGCGGCGTGTCGCCTTGCGCGACCCACTCGTCCCAGACGGCATTCATGCCCGGGAAGTGGACCATGTCCGACAAGTAGATCTGCACCGACAACAACTGCGTCTTGTCGCTGTTCGCTTCGGCCAGCAGGCGATCGATATGGCCGAGCACTTCGCGCGTCTGCCCGACGATGTCCTGCCCCGTGTCTTCGGCGATCTGCCCCGCCAGATAGATGGTGCCGTTATGAATCGCAATTTCCGAGAGGCGCTTGCCGACGTGATGACGAGTGACTGCCATTAGAAGATCCTGATCCGTTGTTTTGGAAGGTTGACCGGCCGCGCGAACCCTGCGCGCATGCCGTGTTCACCGCGCGCTCGCCGTACGCGCCCGACAAACGAGACCGTACCGGCAGGAACGCGGCAGACCGCTATTATGACGCGCTCGCGTCGTCGCCGACGAAGAAGCGGCGTGCGATGCCGATTTGGGCCGCGTCGAGAAAGGCCGGCGCATGGCCGACGCCATCGATCTCGACGCTCGACACGGCGCGCCCCGCCTGCCGCATGCGTGCAACCGTCTCTGCCGAAAGCAGATCCGACTGCGCACCCCGCACGACGAGCACGGGCCCCGGAATCGACGCGAACAGGTGCCACAGCAGTTGCTCCGCAGCGGCACCCGCATCGGGCGTCGTGGCGGCCGCAGCGGCCGGCGTCGGTGCCGCGAGCGGTATCGCGATCGCCGGATCGTAGCGAAAGCCCCAGCTGCCGTCCTCCCGCTCGCGCAGCAACGGCGTGTTGATCTCGCGCCATTCGTCGGCCGTGAGCGGCCCGAAACCCGGCGCGAGTGCGGCCGCATGCTCGACGCCGGCCTGCAGCGACGCGAAGCTGGCCGGCTTACCCACATACTCGCGGATCCGATCGATCGCGGCCGGCTCGATATGCGGGCCGATGTCGTTCACGAGCAGCTTGCCCACGGGCGCCCCGGGCAGCCCCGCCAGCGTCATGCCGATCAGCCCGCCCATCGATGTGCCGAACCAGTCCACCGTTTCCACATCGAGCCGCGCGATCAGCGTGACCATGTCCGCGACATATTGCGGCACCACGTAGCGGCTCGGGTCGCGCAACCAGTCCGACAGACCGCGGCCCGCCACATCGGGGCAAACAACGCGATAGACGTCCGAAAGCGCAGCGGCCACACGATCGAAGTCGCGCCCCGAACGCGTGAGGCCGTGCACGCAGACGAGCACGCGCGGGTTCGCCGGATCGCCCCACTCGGTATAGGCCATACGATGAAGGCCGGTCGGATTCGCGCACTGAACGAAGCGCTGGCGCGGCAACGGCTCGGTTTTCGGCAACGTACTCATCGGCTTGTCCTCATGGCTCGCGCATAAGCAAAAAACGGGTGAAGCCGCGAGGCCCCACCCGCCGATCAACCTGACTGCGAGCGCACGCGCCTTCGAGCGGCGCTCGCTGCGCGCCCTTACTGCACGGCGCTCACGTCGACCGGCGCGCCGGTCTTCGTCTTGATTTCATCGACGCTCACCCCCGGTGCAAGTTCGACGACCGTAAGGCCGTCCGGGCCCACGTCGATCACGCCGAGATCGGTGATGATGCGGTCGACAACGCCCACGCCCGTCAGCGGCAGCGTGCACGACTTGAGGATCTTGTGCTGATCGCCTTTCGCCACGTGCTCCATCAGCACGACCACGCGCTTGACGCCCGCGACGAGATCCATCGCGCCGCCCATGCCCTTGATCATCTTGCCCGGGATCATCCAGTTCGCAAGGTCGCCCGTTTCGCTGACCTGCATCGCACCGAGAATCGCGAGATTGATGTGACCGCCGCGAATCATCGCGAACGAATCGGCCGACGAGAAGATCGACGAGCCCGGCAGCGTCGTGATCGTCTGCTTGCCCGCATTGATGAGATCCGGGTCGATTTCGTCTTCGGTCGGCGACGGGCCGATGCCGAGCAAGCCGTTCTCCGACTGCAGCCACACCTCGACGCCGGCCGGCACATAGTTGGCCACGAGCGTCGGCAGGCCGATGCCCAGGTTCACGTAGAAGCCGTCCTGCAGTTCCTTCGCCGCGCGCGCGGCCATCTCTTCACGAGTCCATGCCATGTCAGTCTCCTTTGGCGCGCACGACGCGTTGTTCGATCCGCTTCTCGGGATGTGCGTTGAGCACGATCCGCTGCACGAAGATACCGGGCGTATGAATCGCGTCCGGATCGAGTTCGCCGACTTCGACGATCTCCTCGACCTCGACCACGGTAATCCGCCCTGCCATCGCGCACATCGGGTTGAAGTTGCGCGCCGTACGGCGATAGACGAGATTGCCGGCGCGGTCGGCCTTCCACGCTTTCACGAGTGCGACGTCGGCCGTCAGCGAATGCTCCAGCACGTAGTGGTTCTCGCCGAACTGACGCGTTTCCTTGCCCTCGGCGATGATGGTGCCGTAGCCCGTGTTCGTATAGAACGCAGGGATGCCCGCGCCGCCCGCACGCAGCTTCTCGGCCAGCGTGCCCTGCGGCGTGAATTCGAGCTCGAGTTCACCTGCGAGATACTGGCGCTCAAACTCCTTGTTCTCGCCGACATACGACGAGATCATCTTTTTGATTTGCCGCGTCTCGAGCAGCATGCCGAGACCGAAGCCGTCGACCCCCGCGTTGTTGCTGATACAAGTGATGCCCGTCACGCCCGAATCGCGCAGCGCCGCGATCAGCGCCTCGGGAATGCCGCAGAGCCCGAAGCCGCCGACGGCGAACGTCTGTCCGTCAGCCACGATGCCCTCGAGCGCGGCGGCCGCGCTTGGATAGACCTTGTTCATCTGTTTGTCCCTTCCACATGGAAAAAAGCCCGGGGGCGCACGCGAGCCGCTACGCGAGAAGCGCCCACTTCAGTCCCGAACCTGCCTTTCGCGCACGTCGCATCGCGCGACGCATCGCCCTCGATGCGCTCATTCTAGTCATCGATACGCCGCAGCGCCCGCTAAAGCCGCACAACCACGCCCCGGCGCTCGCTTGCGCGCGCTTTCAGGAACGCAAAGGGTACGATGGGGCTCGCTTGCGGCACAATACGCAAAAATACATAAGCAAAATCCCGCCGGCCGCTCGCGGGCTCCCGCAACCCACCATGCCCCAGATCGATTATCAGACCGCCTTTCATCTCGCACCGATCGGCCTCGTCCTCTCGCGCGACCGCGTCATCGAGGACTGCAACGACGCACTCGCGGCTATCTTCCGCTGCGAGCGCGGTGCGCTGATCGGACGGTCGTTCGAAGTGCTCTACCCCTCGGCGGATGAATTCGCGCGCATCGGGGAGCGGATCGGGCCCATCATGACCGCACAGGGCAGCTACGCGGACGAGCGCATCATGAAACGCGCAGACGGCGAACTCTTCTGGTGTCACGTGACGGGGCGCGCGCTGGAGCGGACTGCGCCGCTCGCGGCGGGGGTGTGGACGTTTGAGGAGTTGAGCGCGACGCGGCGCGTCACGGTCGAACTGACGCCGCGCGAGCGCGAGATCGCCGCGCAGCTCGCGACAGGAAAGACGAGCAAGCAGATCGGGCGCGCACTCGATATCAGTTCGCGCACGGTGGATGTCTACCGCGCGCGGCTCATGCGCAAGTTCGACACGGCGAATGCAACCGAGCTGATTCAACGCCTGCTCGGCCGCTAGTCGAGGATCAGACAGCGCGCTCGGCCGCGGCCTGCTCCAGCAGCTCGCGCAACCGGTCCGGCAACGGCACCGACTTGCCCGCCGCATAGTCGATCCAGACACAGCGGGCTGCGCCGCGCGCGTACACCGTATGCGGATCGTCGGCCCGCACGAGTTCGAAGCCCGTATCGAAGCTGCTGCGCCCCGGCTTGCCGACCGACATCTTGCCGATCACGTCGCCCGGATAATGCAGCTGGCGCAGAAACTCCATCGATGCATTGACGATGACCGGCCCCTGCCCGTCGTCGGGACTGCCGACGAGCCCCAGATGCTCGAACCAGCTGATCCGCACCTGCTCCATATAGCGGAAATAGACCGTGTTGTTGACGTGGCCGAAGGCATCCATATCGCCCCAACGGATCGGCATCGACATCTCGAACACCGGGTGAAAATCGTTCGTCGTCACTTCGCTTCTCTTCAAAAACGCTTCAAAAATACCATGCTGCCGCTACCGCGGTGGGGCTGCGCCACTTGACACGATGCGTCCCGCGCGCCGGCCCGAATGCGCCGGCGCCCGCGCGCGGCTCAGGTCAAACCGAACCCGTCGTCCACGCTGATCACGGCGCCATTCATGAACTGCGACTCGTCGGCCGAGAGCAGCAACAGCAGGCCGTCGAGGTCTTCGGGCTGGCCGACGCGGCGCCGCGGCAACATCGCCAGCAGCTTCTGTCCTTGTTCCGTCGACCAATGGTGATGATTGATCTCCGTATCGATGTAGCCGGGGCAGATTGCATTGACGTTGATGCCGTGCTTGCCCCACTCGAGGGCCATCGCCTTCGTCATCTGGACGACCGCCGCCTTGCTCATCGAATAAAGCCCCAGTTGCGGCAGCACGCGCAGCCCCGCCACCGACGCGATGTTGATGATCCGGTAGGCCGGCTTCCCGCTACTCCCGCCACCGCGCATCATCATGCGCTTGGCGACCTCCTGCGCGACGAAAAACGCGCCGCGCGTATTCGTATCGAATACGTACTCGAAGTCGGCCGGCGTGACGTCGGTTAGCTTCTGCGTGGTCGACACGCCCGAATTGTTCACGAGAATATCGATCGTGCCCGCTTCCGTTTCGGCATGTGCAACCGCCGACCGGATGCTTTGGTAGTCGGTTACGTCGAGCGAGACGACATGCGCCGCCCCCCCTGCCGCCTCGATTTCGGCGCGCAGCTCCTTGAGCAGCTCGACCCGGCGGCTGGCGAGCACCACTTTCGCGCCCGCCTGCGAGAGCAGGAGCGCAAAACGCTTGCCCAGCCCGCTCGATGCCCCTGTAACGAACGCGACCTTCCCTTCCAGATTCATCGAACGGCCCATTGTCGTTCCCTTGTAGTGAGGTTGTGCGATCCGCGCAACAAACGCGCGTGGAACCCGTAGCAAGCCTGCGGCCGGCGCGCCAGAGGCGCCACTCTATCATAATAATAGAACGATCGTGCTAATCTTCCGGGATCCGGTTGCAGCGCCCCTATCGTTCGCTGACAATACGAACCCGAAAAAGCATTCTAATGGCAGAGGAGCCTCAATGACCCCCGAAAGTCTGATCGAGCAATACGGTCCGCGCGAGTCGATGGAGTACGACGTCGTGATCGTCGGCGGCGGTCCCGCCGGCCTGTCCGCCGCCATCCGGCTCAAACAGCTCGCGCAGGAAAAGGGCACTCAGATCGGCGTGTGCGTGCTCGAAAAGGGCTCGGAAATCGGGGCGCATATCCTCTCGGGCGCAGTCATGGACCCGCGCGCACTCAACGAATTGATCCCCGACTGGAAGGAACGCGGCGCACCGCTCGATGTCGCCGTGACCGAAGACCGGTTCCTGTTCCTGTCGGAAAAAGGCGCGATCAAGACGCCGAACTGGGCCCTGCCCGACAATTTCAAGAACCACGGCAATTACGTGATCAGCCTCGGCAACGTCACGCGCTGGCTCGGCACGCAAGCCGAAGCGCTCGGCGTCGAGATATTCCCAGGCTTCCCGGCTGCCGAAGTGCTCTACAACGAAAGTGGGCGGGTCTTGGGCGTTGCTACCGGCAATATGGGGATCGGCAAAGACGGCGAGCCGACCGAGAACTTCCAGCTCGGCATGGAGCTGCACGCCAAATACACGCTGTTCTGCGAAGGCGCGCGCGGCCATTTGGGGCGCCAGCTCGCCGACAAGTTTCAGCTGAACAAAGACGCCGAGCCGCAAGTCTATGGCATCGGCATCAAGGAACTGTGGGAAATCGATCCGGCCAAGCACAAGCCCGGCCTCGTGATCCACACGGCAGGCTGGCCGCTCAAAGCCGATACCTACGGCGGCTCGTTCCTCTATCACCTCGACAACAACCAGGTCGTGGTCGGGTTCGTGGTCGGTCTCGGCTACGAGAACCCCTACCTGTCGCCGTTCGAAGAATTCCAGCGCTACAAGACGCACCCCGAGATTCGTACCTTCCTGGAAGGCGGCAAGCGGCTGTCCTATGGCGCGCGCGCCATCACGGCCGGCGGCATCCTCTCGCTGCCGAAGCTCGTGTTCGCGGGCGGCGCGCTGGTCGGCGACGATGCCGGTTTCCTCAATGCATCGCGCATCAAGGGCAGCCACGCAGCCATCAAGACCGGCATGCTCGCGGCCGATGCGGCGTTCGAGGCCGTGCAGGCAGGCCGCCAGCACGACGAACTCGCGGCCTACCCCGAGGCGTTCAAGGCGTCGTGGCTGCACGAAGAGCTCAACCGCGCGCGCAACTTCAAGCAGTGGATGAGCAAGGGCTTGTACATCGGTTCGCCGATGGTGTTCATCGAGCAAAAGCTTTTTGGCGGCAACGTGCCGTGGACGCTGCACCACAAACACCGCGATCACGAAATGCTGAAGCCGGCGGCGCAGTGCGAGCCGATCGTCTATCCGAAGCCCGACGGCAAGCTCACCTTTGACAGGCTCTCGTCCGTGTTCCTCTCGAACACGAATCATGAAGAGAACCAGCCGGCGCACCTGACGCTGAAAGACCCATCTGTACCGGTGAACGTCAACCTGCACAACTATGCAGGGCCGGAAGGCCGCTACTGTCCCGCCGCCGTCTACGAGTTCGTGAAGAACGACGACGGCAGCGACCGGCTCGTCATCAACGCGCAGAATTGCGTGCACTGCAAGACCTGCGACATCAAGGACCCGACGC
>CBJMQH010000230.1:0-8257 GCA_966431825.1 uncultured Trinickia sp. | reverse complement strand
CGGTGGGCAACGAAAAGAAAGGGACTTGCGACCAGCGTCCTGTGGGGAACGCGATGGTTGACAAAACTGCCCCACCACTACCCCGACATCGCATGGGACAAGCAGCACATCGACATCCTCTGCGCGCGCTTCGTGCTGAACCCCGATCGCTTCGACGTGGTCGTCGCGACGAACCTGTTCGGCGACATCCTTTCCGACTTGGGACCCGCCTGCACGGGCACGATCGGGATCGCGCCGTCCGCCAACCTGAACCCGGAGCGCGCGTTTCCTTCGCTGTTCGAACCGGTGCACGGGTCGGCCCCCGACATCGCGGGCAAGGGCATCGCCAACCCCATCGCGATGATCTGGTCTGCCGCCATGATGGTCGATTTTCTTGGCAACGGCACGGGCGCCGAACGGGCAGCGCACGATGCGATCGTCGCCGCCATCGAGACCGTCCTCAAAGCAGGGCCGCACACGGGCGATCTCGGCGGCAAGGCTACGACCGCCGAGGTCGGCCGGGCTGTGGCGCAGCATCTCTGAAAGCGGGCTTGGCCGTCGGCCAAGCCCGCACTTACGACCGCCACCGAGGGCGCACGCTCGCCGCCAGGCCGTTTGCCACCTCGGTGCCGAACCGTTGCTGCGCAAAGGCGGTCCGCGTCTCGTCGCCATATCCCTCGACGCTCAGCGCATTGAAGTCCGGCTCCCTGAGCGCCGCAAGCGCATAGCCTCCGCGCCGCGCGGGATTGCGCAGCTGGTTGATCTTCGCGCCATAGCGCGTGGTGACGGCCGGGCTCCACGCAGCGTTGAAGTAAACGTGAAACCCCCTCATCGCCAGATCGCCAAAGATGGCGGGGAGCCAATAGCGCTCGACCATCCGCGAGTCCGTCCCCGGGACGAACATCGCCAATTCCCTGTCCGACTCGGGAAACGGGTTGTTCAGCTCGGTCCCATGATTGACGACGGGCGGCCCACCGCAACGCTGATTGATCTCGCCGATCAGCATCTGCTGGAAAGCCGATAACGTGCCTTGCATCCCCCTTTGCTGAACACCGACGACCCGATTCAAAGCGAAGCCCGGCGTACTGAAGTGCGGGCAAATCGCGAAGAGATCATAGTCGGCGGTCACCGCCACGATCTGCTGACCATTGGCATACCCCAGCACCATCAACGGCTGTTTGCCTGCAGCGCCGGCAGGAAAGTAATAAACGCGCAGGTTCGGGCCGCTCCCATCCTGCTCGAACACAAACCGCATCGTCGTCTTTTTCTTTGGGCTGCGCGCCTCGAAGATCTGACCGGGCCGCGTCTCCGAGAAGAGCCCCTTGCCGACGAGTTCCTCGATCCTGGTGGGAGGCAGCATGAGCTGAACTTGCCCCACGCCGCGGGTATGCAATGCGTGGGCGACGGCCGCACGGTTCTTTTGAACCGCGCCGTCGCCTTCATCCGTCACCTTGCTTAGCGCCGAATCCACACAGATCAAGCCGGACATCGGCCCCCAGTTGGCGCTCTTCGCATGAATGTCGAGCCGCTTGGTGCCGAAGCCGGATGCAATCAGGCTCGTCGCATCGCGGTTCACCGGTCTGACAAAGATAAACGTCGCACGTTCTTTTGCGATCTCCTGAATCACCTGAATATGACGCGCCACAATTCCACAGTTGTCCTCAGTCAACATGTCGCACCCCGCATGGATTCCGCCACCATCGAACACGCCACAGCTGGCGTGTAACGACACCCGCCCGAGCCTGCCCTGCGGCCTTTCCCGGGCCCACCGATTTCCCCCTGTCACGCGGCAGGAGCGTCCGCCGGCACCTCAGATTGTCGACAGACACTTGAACCGCCTTAACGCCGACAACGCAAAAGGATTCACGACACTGGCGGCGTCGAGCCGAAGTCGCAATGGCCGCCCGCCCAGGTCGAAGGTCAGCTCGAATCGATCGGGGCTGCGCGCGACGCGCACGGAACGATCCATCAGGCGAAACCAGCCCCAAGGTCCATCCGCGCCGATGCTCCCGCGGCCGTCTGCGCCCGAAGGTGCGTAGTCGATCCGCGCAGTACGCGCCTCGCCCTCCGGCGGCCAAACGAACTGCACCGCTCGACGCGGGCCATGCTCGTACGACAACGTCTGACCGCCGAGGTCCACTGTCGCACGCGTGATCCCGGCGTCCATCTCGAGCGGCTCGAGCGCGAATCGCACGGATACCGTCTGGCCCGTGGTGCCGAAGAACGCATCGCGAATGGCGGCAGCCCACTCGAACTGTTGCAACGTTGCGCGCGAGATCCGCAGCGATGCCCCCTCCCGGCGCCACACCCACGGCTCGACGCTCATGTCGACATACGCGCGGATATTGTTGGCAAAGAACGTATCGATGAGGCCGCCGGGGCCCAGCACGCGCGCGAAGTCGTCGAGCGTCGCATCGACGTTCGACATCGGGTCGATGGGGTAGCGCGCCGCCAACGCCCGCTCGCACATCGGTGCAACGTCCGCGCGCCAGACTGCCGCCAGGCGCCCATGTTCACCGGTTGCCGTCACCGCCCCCGCTTCCTTGGACAGGCTCGTCAGCATCTCGGCGAGCGGGCTCGGCTGCGCGGCCGCGGCCTGCGTCAACGCACCGAGCGCGTCGGGCGGCGGCGCCGGCAACCCACGCTCTCGCGCGCTCGCCACGGCACGCAAATAGGCCGCCACGCCAGCCATCATCTGCTGAACGTCGTCGACCTGCGATCGTCCGTCGGGTCCTGCTCGCACGAGACGATGCAATGCATCGAAACGCAGATCGACCGGCGTGCGGGCCGCGTCGTCGTCCTGCGTGCTTCCCGCGCCGGCACCTTGCTCCTCTTCGGGAGCGGCGCCGCGGCCGAACCACGCACGAACACGTCGCCTGGCCGTGCTCACGATGCCCGTCGGCGCTTCGCTCGGCGCGGTGCCGGCCGGCATGCCCTGCGCTGCCGCCGCACCGGCCGGATCGCCGAGCGACGTTTCGGTGGCGGCGGCCTGCAAAAACAGCCGCCACGCGCTGCCGGGCTGCGCCAGCAGCCCCGCCATCGCGGGCTCGTCGCGCGCCGCCGACAACGGCACGAACTCGACGTCGGCGAGCAGCGCGTCCCATGCACCGATGTAGTCCGCGAAGTAGAGGCTGTCGATCCCGGTCGTTAGCGCTGCGCGCGTCGATCCGTCATCGAGCCGAACGCCCTCGCCCCCCATTGCCCAGGCGTCGCGTCCCGCCGCGTCGATCGCGCGATC
Source organism: uncultured Trinickia sp. (assembly GCA_966431825.1). Classification (GTDB taxonomy): domain Bacteria; phylum Pseudomonadota; class Gammaproteobacteria; order Burkholderiales; family Burkholderiaceae; genus Trinickia. The sequence continues at coordinate 5,040 of CBJMQH010000230.1, read as the reverse complement.
GCGCAGCGTCTGATAGAGCCGGTACCCGTCCCGCGTAAACGTCCGTGCGACGCCATCCCCGAGCAACCGGCCGCTCTTGCGGCGCAGCACGAGTGCGGCATCGACGCCGGCCATCTGTGCGACGGATAACGATCCCGGCGCCGCCGTGCGCAATTGCGCATCGAGTGCCCGATAGATCCGTACTGCCGGTGCAAGCGTGGACAATGCCATCCGTGCTCGTGCAATCAGTGCGGTATCGAGCCGGGCATCGGCTTCGAACTCGGCGGGATCGAACAGCACCTGCGCATGAGCGAAAAGCGCGGCGCGCTCGGCGGCTGAAAGCGGGGTAGCCGAGAGATCGTTCCGGATCCACTCCAGCACGGCCGGGGCACGATAGTGCCGTTTGTCGGCCAGCATCAGGTACCACTGCAGCAGTTGATAACGCTCGCCATCGCCCAGCGAGGGTGCATCGAGTGCCGCGCCCATCCTCTCGACGACGTAGCGCAACAAGGTCTGCCGCAGCAACGCGCGATAGTGCGCTTTCGCCACGCTGGCCAACCGACGCCCCTGATAGAGCCCGAGACTCGACCATGGCGGCACCGCAGCCGCTCGCTGCGCTTCGCCCTCGGGCAACGCGCGCGCCGCTGCCAGTAACGGCAGCATCGTGCGCGGCTCGTTCAGCACGATGCCGTGGGCGGCCATTTCGGAGAGTTCGGCGCCCGCTGCTTCGAGCGAGCGCACCGACGCGCGGTTGTACAGGTAGCTGCCGGTCAGCAACGCTGCGAGGGTCACCGCAACGAGCAGCGTGGCCGTCATCGCGATGCGCGTAAAGAGACGCCGGCGGCGCGAGGTCTTCAACGCGGCACCGGCAAGCGCGGCTTCCTTGAACACGATCTCGCGCAAAAGCCGTGTGGCGAAAAAGCCTGCCGACTCGCGCCGAGTCGGCAGGCCTTGCGCTTCGCCGCGCGTTTGCGTCGTGCGGACCGCAGCGGCAAGCGCGCTGGCACTGAACGGTTCGATCGCCGACGACGCACCGGCACCGCAGAAGTAGACGCCGCGCAGCATCGCCGGTGCGGTATAGGGCGACGCGCCGAACGCGTCGCGTACCAGATGCATGAGCGGTTTGTTCAGCACTTCGAACTGAAACGGAAATGCGCACACCGCGGCCTCCTGCTCGGCAACCGCACGCCGCGGTCTGCGCGCACGCAGTCGCGCAAATAGCCGGCGCACAAGTTCGGCGAAGTGCGACTCCAACGTACCGAGTGCGGCTTCGACACCGGCGGGGTCGATGCCGGCGAACGTGATGCCCCATACCTGGTCCTGCTGCTGTGCGGGCAACTCATCGAAAAAGGCCGCATAGCCCTCGAGCATTTCGCATCCTGTCACGACGAGATACACGGGAAAATGGATGCGGTACGCCAAATGCATCGCATCGATGCGGGCACGAATCGCCTCGGCCAATCGACGGTGGGCCCGCGCATCGCCTCGCAGCACCTCATGCGCGCTCACCGCGATGACGGCGCCGTTGACGGGCAGCCGGCGTCGTGCCCGGCGCACCGAAGCGAGCAATTCGCGCCAGCGGCTATCCGCCTCGGCCGCGTCTGCGGCCAATTCGAGTTCGCCGGTTGCTTCGAGCAGCACAGCGTCTTGCGCAAACCACCAGCGGCAAGAGGCGTCGGCCGTCTCCCGCACGAGCGCTGCGTCCTCCCAGAACTTGAGGCCGGATTGGCGCAACCACGTGCCGGTCGCACTCTGGCCCGTACCGCAGACCACAAACCACGGCAGGCTGTACGGGCCGCGGCGACCCCAACGGCCCGGCCGTTTGTCGCGCCGAATCGCACGCAGGACGGCTTCGATACTGCGCTTGAATGGTGCTTGCGCCGCCGCCCCGCTCGGCCCCGCGGCGGCCCCTTCGTCGGCAACGCGCTCGGGCTTCTCCACGACGAGGCGCAGACGGCCCACGCGCGCTTTGAGCGCACGCAACCCGCGATAAACCGCCCACAGCAGAACTAAGCCCGCGAGCAACAAGGCACGGGCCACCGGCGTGGCAAACGGCGTGCGGCCATCGAACGCGACACGCGGTACCTGGTACCAGATCAGCGATAGACCGAATGCAGCGGCGAGGGCAACCGCGACCCGGCGCACCGTGATTCTGCCGAAGAGCCGTTCAATCATTCGCGCTCACCTGGAATCGAACCGTGGAGGGGGAGGTGCCGCCGGCGCAAGCCCGATCGCCGGATCCAGCACGACAATCGCGACGCGACGATTGCGCGCCCGGTCCGAAACCGTAGCGTTCGGCGCGACCGGTTCGCGCTCGCCTCGCCCCTGAGCGAGAAACCGGTCGGGCTGACCTGTACGGGCGCGCAGGATCTCGACGACTTGTCCCGCACGCAGCAACGACAACTGCTCATTCGTTGCCATGCCCGCAGCCGGTCGCTGGTCGTCGGTATAGCCCAGCACGACGACCTGCCCTGGGACCGCCTTGAGTGCGTCGCCGATCCGTCGAACCAGCGCGATTTGACCATCGAGCACACGCGTACTACCCGATGCGAACAGGCCGTCGCTCGGGAGGGTAAGCACGGTGCGCCCCGCCTGGCTGTCGATGCTGACGCGTCCCTGTGCCAAGTCGGCGGCCAACAGATCCGCGAGGGCCGGCCGAGCCGCCGGACGTGCCGCGGCGGCATGTGCGCGAACGACCGGTGGATGAGCCAGTGTCAGTCGATAGATCGCTTCGTCGACACGCACGGCGAGCAGTTGCGCGTACGCGAAGTAAAGCGCGCCCAGCACGCACGCGACGGCGAGCGCGACCGAAAGCAGCCCGCGGCCCTGCCACCAGGCACGAGAGCCCTCGGTGAGCGCGCGCCAGTGCGCAGAGAGCGCACGCTCGGGCGCACCGCGCTGCGCGACGATCGTCTCCCACAAGCGGTCGCGGATGGCATCGAGATCGCGCGCCCCGTCCGGCGCCAGGCGGTAAAGACCCGCCATGCCCTGCGCAAGGATCAGATGCAGGAGTTCGAGCGCGTCGATGTTCGTGCGCGGGTCGCGCAGCAACTGCTCGAGAATCGAGAAAAAGCGCGCGCCGCCGGAGCGCTCTCCCCGGAAGCTCAGCAGCAGGCTTCTGTTGGCCCACCCGCCTGCAGCGCCCCACGGCGTGGCTGCGACCGACTCGTCGACGCAAGTGCACAGGCAGTATTGCGCCGCATCGATCGTCTCGGCACTCGAGCCCGTCTGCCCCGCCTGCTCGACAAACGCCGTCACCATCGCGGCAAGCTGCTCGCGCAACGCGTCGATAGGCATCGGCGCGCTCGCGTGGCGCAATAGTCCCGCCATTTCGAGCAATGGATACGCCGCACGCACCAACGGATTGAGCCCATCGATCGGCATCACGACACGGGCCGCCACGGCAGCCTCGACAGCGCTGGGGGGCGCCCCTTCGCCGGCACCCACGGCAGGCGCGCGCTGCGATTCGCTCATCGCCGTATCGCCCATAGGTTCAGATCCAACCCAGGCAGGGCGCCGGCCAGATGCAGCGCGATGCCGGCCGATTCGCTGAGCTTCGGCCACAGGACATCGCCTGCGTCGAGCGCCAGATAACTGCAGCCCGCGTGCAGCGGCAGCTGGCGCGGCGCAGCCGGTAGCGGCCGGAACGCGATGCCCGGCAGTTGCAGGTTCACGAGTTCCTGTATCAACTCGACCGGTCCGATCTTGAGCTGGGCTTGCAGTTGCGCCCACAACGCGTCGGCCGCCATGTCCGCGCGCACCGCGAGCACGAAGTCGGCGCGCTCGAAAAGGCGCCTGTCTGCGACACGCCCGACACGCATGCCGAGTTCCCCATCCTCCAGCACGATGCCGATTGCCTGCGGCTCCTTGACGACGGAGAGCGACCATCGCACGTCGTCGATCACCGGCGCGAACGTCGCCGCCAGGTCGTCGTGCAGGTAGCGTGGCAGATCGCCCCCCCGTCGCTCGCGCCGTGCCAACGTCGCGACCGCACCCGCGAGCCGCAACAATTCGCAGTACAGCGTTTCGGGATGAAGCCCCGTACGACGTGCGAAATGCTTGAACAAGGGCCGCGCGCTGTCGACCAGTTGCAACATCAGAAAATCCGAAATTTCGGCAACGCCGGTGATACCGGGCTGCGCCAGCCGCGCGGCAAGCATCTCGCCACGCTGATGCAACAGCGCCGCGAGTTCGGAGACGAACGCACGCAACGGCGCGCCAGCGCGATAGTCGATGCAGGGCGGCACATAGCGCGTATCCAGCATGAGCCGGTTGTCGGCCAGCCGCTCGCTCACCCGCACGACACCAAGGACGGCATAGCCCTGCCGCACTTCGTCTGCGAGCGCGAGCATGAAGCGAAGCTTGCCGAGCGTCGTCGGGGCAACGGTTTGCCCCCACGCGTTGCTGTCCGCCACGTCGCGCTGCTCGCAGAGATAGCGTGCGTAGCGTGCGCCCGGCTCGTCTTCGTCGCTCACGGTTTCGGGCACGCCGGGGCGGGCAAGCGGCAGGGCGAGCACGACGGATGCATCGCGTGCCGACACGGGCACCGGCAAGGGCAGCGGCAGCGCATCGTCTGCCGGCAACGAGAACGGCGTGCCATCAGGCATCACGCCCTCGCATTCGCTCAATGCGATGCAGCCCAGCGCAAGCTGCCGCTCGTCGAGCGAGAGTTTCGAAAAACCCCAACCGTAGTGGAGTTGGGTGTCCCATCTTGCCTCGATGAGCCGTTGCACATAACGGTCGTGCTGCTGCAGATGTTGTTGCTCGAGCAGCATGCCTTCGGCCCACACGACCTTGTTATTCCAATACATGCACCCTCTCCCCCGTCAGCACGCACACGCGCGTGGCGATCATCGTCATTGTTGCGCCCCGCCCGTGCCCAAGACACCTTTGAGTTTTTGCCAGATCGTCTTCGTCCAGCGGGCGATCGCTCCCCGATTCGCCTCGCGGGTTGCGTCCTTGTCCTCGCTGAGCGCGACGGCGCGCGCGCCACCGTCGATCGACAGGGCGAGCACCGGTGTGCGGCCAAGGTCGACCGAAGCGCGCCACTGCGTCTCGTCG
>CBJMQH010000229.1:0-8280 GCA_966431825.1 uncultured Trinickia sp. | reverse complement strand
GAGCGCGCTCTGCGAGCTGATTCAGTACGCGCCGGCGACGGACGCAGTGGCACGCGAACCGGTGTTCATCGTGCCGTCGTGGATCATGAAGTACTACATCCTCGATCTGCAGCCGCACGACTCGCTCGTACGCCATCTCGTGGACGCCGGACATACCGTCTTCATGCTGTCGTGGCACAACCCTGACGCGGGCGATCGCGACAAAGGCCTTAACGACTATCTGATCGACGGCCTGCTTGCGGCGCTCGCGGTCGCACGGGAACGGGCGGGCGGTCAGGCCGTGCAGGCCGTCGGCTACTGCCTCGGCGGCACGTTGCTGGCAATGGCCGCAGCATGGCTCGGCGGCGCGCAACGCACCTTGACGCCGGACACGGCGAAGGGCCTGGACGCTCACGCGCTTGCAAGTGTGACGCTGCTTGCGGCGCAAACGGATTTCACGGAGCCGGGGGAACTCGGGCTCTTCATCGACGCAAGCGAGCTGGCCGCACTCGATGCACTGATGTGGCAGCAAGGCTATCTCGACGGTGCCCAGATGGCCGCCTCGTTTCAGCTACTGAACGCGCGCGATCTGATCTGGTCGCGCATGATGAGCGAGTATCTGCTCGGTCGTCGCTCGAAGCCGAACGACTTGATGTCGTGGAATGACGACACGACGCGCATGCCTTATCGGATGCATACCGAGTATCTGTCGCGTCTGTTCCTCGATAACGATCTGGCCGAGGGGCGATATCGCGTCGACGGTCAGACGATCGCGCTTTCCGATATTCGCGTGCCAATGTTCGTCGTGGGAACCGAGCGCGACCACGTTTCCCCCTGGCGCTCGGTGTACAAGGTGCACTTGCAGACCCGCCAAGCGTTGACGTTCTTGCTGACCTCGGGCGGACACAACGCCGGTATCGTCGCGGAACCCGGCCATCGAGGCCGCTACTACCGCGTCGGCACGCGCGAGGCGGGCGCGCCGTATCAAAGCGCGGACGCGTTCGTCGCCGCGCACGCGCCGGTCGAAGGCTCGTGGTGGCCCTGCTGGTCTCAATGGCTGCGTTCGCAAGCAAGCGGGGACGTGCCGGCTCGCGGGCTCGACGCGTCGCTTCCCGACGCACCGGGCCGCTACGTGTTGGAAGCGTGAGCGTCCGGGTGCGGACGAGGCCTTCTTGACGTAGGCACCGACGCCGTCGCCACGGGTGCCGTGCTGCACGCGGCGATCTCCCGCCAGAAGCGCACGAGGGCCGGGTGAATACGCTCATGCCAGCGCGGCCCGGTAAAAAGGTCGTAGTGGTCGCAGTCCTCGACGGTGAGCCGCGCGCGCCATGCGGCCGGCACAGCCGTGCAGACATCGTGCGCGGCGTGCGTCTGACCGGCGCCGGTGATGTCGTCGCGATCGCCCTCGACCGTGCAGAGCGCCGTATTGGCGAGCAATTGCGGGCGGATGAGGCGCCCGTCCACGACCCAGGTGCCGCGTGCAAGCCGCTGCTGCTGGAAGACGACTTCCAGCGTCTCCAGAAAATAGTCTTCGCTCATATCGAGCACCGCGGCGTACTCATTGAGCGCACGCAGGCTCGCCGCGGTCGCGTCGGGCCGACCGGCCAGGCGGCATGTCCAATACCGCGATTCCAATGCGAACTGGCGGTGGGGGTGCGCAGCGACGATGGCGGCATGCTGGATATAGCCGGGGTAGACGCGGCGGCCCGCACCGGCATGACCGGCCGGCACCGTGTCGATGACGGCGCTGCGAAACCAGGCAAGGCTGTGCGTGGCGGCAAGACGGTCGACGACGGTCGGATTCAGGCGTGTGTCGATCGGCCCGCCCATCAAGGTCAACGAGCGCGGCGGCATGCCGCCGTCTTCGACAACGCGCGCGGCGGCCGCCACGCTCGGCGCCGTGGCTTGGCATACGGCCACGACATGGAGGCCGTCGGCGACGAGGCGTTGCATGAAGCGCGCGAGCGTCAGAACGTAGTCGTCGAGCCCGAATCGCCCGGCCGACAGCGGAACGGTGCGCGCGTCGGCCCAATCGGTGACATAGACGTCGGCATCGGTCAACAACGTTTCCGCGGTCTCGCGCAGCATGACGGCATGGTGGCCGGCGAGCGGCGTGCACAGGAGCACGGCCGGCAGCGCGGCGGCACGGCTTTCGTCATCGAGCAGACGCCGAAAGCGCCTGAGCGTACAGAATGGTACGGTGTCGACGACTTCCTCCGCGACGGGTACACGCCGACCGTCTATTTCGACGGCATCGATTCCGAACGGGGGCGGCTCCGGTGCGGCCTTGTAGAGTCGGTAGACCCAGTCGCAGCCGGGCGCGACGAGTGGGGCAAGCAGTGGGTCGGGCATGGCCGGCACGCCGGCGGCGCAGCGCGCGAGTGCGGCCCAGGCATCGACGGAGCGCATGAGCGCGCGCTGTGCTTCGAGCCATGCGTAGAACATGCTATGTCTCCCGCCCGCAGAAAGCAGGCCATCGGACTTCCCGAATGCACACGATGCGCGCGCGCACCGGCAGCGCGAAGCGCCGCCTAGTTATTGTGCGTACCGGTTGTGTCTGCTGGCAAGCCCACTGTCTGTGCGAGGATCGGTAGTTCGTCTTCGTTCAGACGCAGCGCGTCGGCGAGCAATCGGTGATCGATCCATCCCCGCACGACGCTGCCGAGTCCGCTCGACGCGCAGTACAGTGCAACGTTTTGCGCAATGGCGCCGGCTGTGACGGCCGAGAACGTATCGCGTTGCTGCGTCGGCATGTCGAGCATCTTCGAGGCGCGGACCACATAGACGAGATCGAGCGGCGCCCGGCCGACGAAATCCTGATAGCCGGTCATGTCGCGCGCGTCGATCGCGTGCTTGAGCTTCAGCGCGTGCGCCTCGGCGTCATAGCAGTAGACGCCCTGCGGCAATGCGACATAAATATCGATCTCGTGAACGGCGTGCGGCGAGGGCGCCGTACGGCCCTTCGTAATGGGGCGGTTGATGCCATTGGCGGCCCATAGCAGTCCGCCCAACTGCTCGGGCGAGAGTGCCTCGCCGGCGAATTCCCGCGTGCTCGCGCGAAAAGCGAGGGCCGTCATCAGCGGCGCCCCGGATTGCAGGTTCGGCCGCGGCAATGCCATCGTGGCGGGCGCTTCGCCGGTCGCCACGCGTGTGCGCGCATGAGGCGCTGGTTCGTAAGTCAGCCGAAGGGTTCCGCTCATCGCCCATCTCCCGCATCAAGAATAGAACGCCGCAGCGCCATGAGGGGCGCCAAACGGCCGTCGCCGAATCGGCCCGCGCTTGCGGCGCGGGTGTCCCGGGGCGGTCCCCGGATGTCCATTTCACGATAGTGGCGCCGCCGCCGATGCGGGTTGATTTCGGTCAACCTGCCCGGTGGGGGAAGCGCGGAAAGGGAACAGGGACGGGGGTTTGGCCTATCGGGCGTCCGCTGTTGTACTATTGGGCGTTTTTGTCCAACGTTACCGCCCTTACGCATGCTCGATTTCTTTCGTAACCACCAGCGTCTGATGATGTTCATGCTCGTCCTCGTCATCGTGCCGGGGCTGGGTTTCGTCGGTATTCAAGGTTTCCGTGGCTTCTTCGACGACAGCGCCAATGTCGCGAGCGTCAACGGGCACAAGATCGGACGCGCCGAGTTCGACAACGCGATGCGCCAGCGGCTCGACCAGGCGCGCCAATATCTGGGCGCGCGATACGATGCCAAGCTGTTCGATACGCCCGAGCTGCGTCAACAGCTGCTTGACAGCCTGATCCAGCAACGCGCGCTCGCTGACGAGACGCAGCGGCTGCATCTGACGGCCTCGGACGACGCCGTGCGCCGTGCACTGCTGTCCGATCCGGTCATCTCGTCGCTGAAAAAGCCCGACGGATCGATCGATCTCGACCGCTACAAGCAAATGCTCGCAATGCAGGGCATGACGCCCGAGCAGTACGACGAGCGCGTGCGATACGGGCTCGCGATGGAGCAGATCACGCAGAGTATCCAGGGCAGCGCGTTCACGCCGAAGCAGCTTGCTGCGCAACTCACGCGTATTGCCGACGAGCAGCGTACGGTCCAGCCGCTCATGCTGCGCACGAGCGACTATGCGGCGAAGGTGCAACCGACGGACGCGCAGATTTCGGCGTACTACGATGCGCACCGCGCCGAGTTCGCCACGCCGGCCACGGCGACGATCCAATACGTGGTGCTGTCGCCGGCCACGTTGTCGGCCGGCATCACGCCGACGGACGCCGATGCGAAGAAGTTCTATGACGAGAACGTCGCGCATTACACGACGCCCGCCGAAGTGCGCGTGAGCCACATCCTGATTTCGGTGCCGGCCGGCGCGAGCGCCGCCGACGACGCCAGCGCGAAGGCGAAGGCCGAACAGTTGGCCGCGCAGGCCAAGGCGCATCCGGACCAGTTCGCGCAATTGGCCGGCAAGGCTTCGCAAGATCCTGTGTCGGCTGCGAAGGGCGGCGATCTCGGGTGGTCGTCGGGCGGTGTCGTGACCGGCGAAAAAGCGTTCGACGCAGCGGCCACGAAGCTGAAGAAGGATGAGATCGGCGGCCCGGTACGCACGCAGTTCGGCTACCACGTGATCAAGGTGACGGACGAGAAGCCTGCTGTGACGAAGCCGTTCGCCGATGTGAAGGACGAGATCGTCAAAGATCTGAAGACGCAGCTCGCAGCAAAGGCGTTCAGCGACGATGCGGAGTCGTTCGGCACGACGGTGTACGAGCAGTCGAAGACGCTGCAGCCCGCGGCCGACAAGTTCAAGCTGACGGTGCAGACGGCGACGGTCGCGCCGAAGCCCAACACCGCGCTGCCGCCCGACAGCCCGCTGAACAACCCGAAGCTGCTTGCGGCCGTGTTTGCCGACGACTCGGTCCGCGATCACAACAACACGCAGGCGATTGACGTCGGCAACAACACGATGGTCTCGGCGCGCGTGACCGACTACAAGCCAGCCGCCACGCCGCCGCTCGCCTCGATCAAGGACGCGGTGCGCGAGCGCTACGTGGCGCAGCAGGCTGCCGACCTCGCCCATAAGGATGGCGAAGCGAAGCTGGCCGAGTTGCAGAAGTCGAAGTCGGCGGCCGGGTTCGGCGCCGAAGTGAAGGCGTCGCGCGCCGATGCCCAGGCATTGCCGCCGTCGGCGCTGTCGGCCATCTTCAAGGCCGATGCGACGAAGCTGCCGGCCTACGTCGGCGTCGATCTGGGCGCGCAAGGGTACGCGATTTATCGCGTGAACGCGGTCGTGCCGGGTGCGCCGGCCGATGCAGCCAAGCTCGCTGCGGCCCAGCAGCAGATCGCGCAGATGTACTCGCAGTCGGAAATGCAGGCCTACACCGACGCGCTGCGTGCGCGTTCGAGCGTGAAGACCTACGGCTCGCTCGGCGCAACGCAGAGCGAGAACCAGTAAGCGCGCGCGAGCCGTCTCTCGCCAGGGAAGACGGCGCCGCCACGGTGCGGCTTTCGTATCCTCATCGGCGGCCCTGTGCCGCCGATGACGCATCTTTAGCGGTGCTGCGTTTTCAACAGCGGTGCCAGCACGGGCCAGACATTGTCGAGCAGCACAGGCTGCGCGGCTTCTGTCGGGTGCAATTGGTCGGCCTGGAACATCTGCGGCTTGTTTTCGAGGCCCGCCAGCAGGAACGGCACGAACTTCACGTTCATCTGCCCGGCAAGCGTGCCGTACATGGCATGAAAGCGCTGCGTATAGGCCGGGCCGTAATTCGACGGCACGTACATGCCGACGAGCACGACCGAGGCGCGCGCCTGTTTCGCTTGTTCCACGATGGTACGCAGATTGTCTTCGGTCGTTGCCAGCGGCACACCGCGCAGCGCGTCGTTCGCACCGAGTTCGACGATGACGACGGCGGGTCTCAAGCGGGCGAGCAACTCGGGCATGCGGGCGCGGCCGCCGCTTGTCGTGTCGCCGCTGATGCTCGCGTTCGCGACGCTATAATCGATTCGCTCGTCGGCGAGGCGCCGGCGCAGCAATGCCACCCAGCCTGTATCGCGCAGTAGTCCGTACTCGGCCGAGATGCTGTCGCCGAGCACGACGATGACCGGTTTTTCGACCGGCGCCGCCTGCAGGGCGAGCGGCCCGCAGCTTGCGAGTGCAACGAGTGCGGCCGCCGCGAACCGCGCCGCTCGGCTCATCAGTCGGCGCCGCGTGCGGCTTCTACAGTTCGTGCAGGGCAGGTCCAACACTCTCGAGCGATGCATGTTCATGCAAGAAAAAGACGATCCGATCATTGAAGTGCGTGGGCTGTGCAAGAAGGTCATCGATGCGACGGGGGAGCTGACGATCCTCGACCATGTCGACCTTTCGATTGCGCGCGGAACGAGTGTGGCGATCGTCGGCGCTTCGGGCTCCGGAAAATCGACGCTGCTCGGTCTGCTCGCGGGGTTGGACAATGCGACCTCCGGCTCGGTTCGCCTGCTTGACCAGACGCTGACGACGCTCGACGAGGATGCGCGCGCGGCGCTGCGCAAAGGATCGATCGGTTTCGTCTTCCAGTCGTTCCAACTGATGCCGCATCTGACCGCGCTCGAAAACGTGCGGCTGCCGCTCGAATTGCTCGGCGCGATCGCCTCGCAGGACGCAACGGCGCGTGCGCAAGGATTGCTCGATCAGGTGGGACTCGGCACACGTACGCATCACTATCCGAAGCAGCTTTCGGGCGGCGAGCAACAGCGCGTCGCGTTGGCGCGCGCGTTTGTAACGCGCCCGGCCGTGCTGTTCGCCGATGAGCCGACCGGAAGCCTCGACGCGGCGACAGGCCACGCCATCATCGACCTCATGTTCGATCTGAACGCCCGGCATGGGGCCACGCTCGTTCTGGTGACGCACGATATGGAGCTCGCGCGCCGCTGCGCCCGTGTCGTCACGATCGACGCCGGGCGCATTACATCGTCCTGAGCGTCGTCCTGAACAACGTCCGGAAGACGCCGCAGATCCGGCCGGCGCCGCCGGATCTTGGCCGCGCCGTACCTTGGCGCCGTTACGCCTTGCCGCGCAATGCGGTGCGTGCACGCTCGATCAGCGCCGACGTCGACGAGTCGTGTTTCGCCGGATCGAACGCGCCGGCATCGAGATCGGCCTCGACCACCTTGCCGAGCACTTTGCCAAGCTCGACACCCCACTGATCGAACGGATTGATATTCCACACGGCGGCCTGCACGAGGACCTTGTGCTCATAGAGCGCGATCAGCGCGCCGAGTTTAGTCGGCGTGAGCGCATCGAGCAGCAGTGTAGTCGACGGACGATTGCCCGGGAACACGAGGTGCGGCACGAGTTCGGGCTTGTCAGGGCCTGCCACGGCGCGCGCCTCCTCGACCGTGCGGCCGAGCATCAGCGCTTCGCTTTGCGCGAAACAATTCGCGAGCAGCTTCGGGTGGTGGTGCACGAGCGGGTGTTCGGGCGTCAGTACCGCGATGAAATCGATCGGCACGATTGTCGGCCCTTGGTGCAGCATCTGGAAGAACGCGTGCTGCCCGTTGGTGCCCGGCTCGCCCCAGGTCACGGCCGAGGTGGCATAGTCGACGAACGCACCGTCGAGGCGGGCGGATTTGCCGTTGCTCTCCATTTCGAGTTGCTGGAGGTAGGCCGGCAGAAAATGAAGTGCTTCGGAGTACGGTGCAACAAGATAACTTTGCAGACCGAAGAAGTTGCGATACCAGATGCCGATCAGCGCCTGGAGAACGGGCAGATTGCGCTCGAGCGGCGCGGTGCGGAAGTGCTCGTCCATCTCGGCTGCGCCGGCGAGCAGCGCGTCGAAGTGCACGGGCCCGACTGCGAGCATGATCGAGAGGCCGACCGCGGACCATAGCGAGTAGCGGCCGCCGACCCAGTCCCACATTTCGAAGACGTTTTCCTCTGCAATGCCGAACTTGACGACTTCGGCCGGATTCGCCGATACCCCGACGAAGTGGCGCGATAGCGCGCTTTCGGGGCAGCCGTTGCCGATGAACCAATCGCGCATCGAGCGTGCGTTGGTCATCGTTTCGAGCGTCGTGAACGTCTTCGATACGACGATCGCGAGCGTCTCCTCGGGGTCGATCCGGGCGAGCACGCGCGCGAGGTCGGCGCCATCGACGTTCGAGACGAAGGAGGTCGATAGCTGCGGATCGGCGAGATGGGCGAGGGCATGGACGACCATCTTCGGCCCGAGGTCGGAGCCGCCGATGCCGATGTTGACGATATGGCGAATTCCCTTGCCCGTGTAGCCGGTCCACGCGCCGCTTCTCACGCGCTCGGCGAAGGCGGCCATCTTGGCCCGCTCGGCGACGACCTGCGCGTGAAATGGCGC
>CBJMQH010000228.1:0-8288 GCA_966431825.1 uncultured Trinickia sp. | reverse complement strand
CGGGGGGGACAGGGGTGCGCGTGGTTTTCCTCCCTCCTTCCCTCGCCTTCGCTACAGTCCCTGCCTTCCCTACGTTAGCGGCCCCGAATGATGTCCGAGCGCGAAGTGGTGTAGACGTGGCCGGACTGATCGAAATGAACGTTGAAAAAGGCCTCGCCGACCGGCGCGCCTTCCTGCCACTTCCAGCTCCAGACCGTCTCCGGCTTGAGCGGGAACACCGCGACTTGGCCAGGCTTGCCGAGCCGGCTGCGGACCTCGTCTTCCGTCATCCCGATCCGGATCGCGGCAAAATTTTCGGCCGTGAGCACCTGCGTGACCGCGCGTAGCGTGCCGCTCGGATCGATATCCACCATGTAGGTCGTCACGCCTTGCGGCCCGCGCGGATATTCGAGCCGCTTCGAGCCATCGGCGAAACGGCGCTCGGTCTCGGGCTTGCCCATCTGGTCGCGCACCTGCGCCTCGCCAGTCACGCCCGGCTCAAGCCCACGCAGCAACAGCGCATCCGGCTTGATCGAATTGAAGAAGTCCCTGAGTTTGCCCACGTCGAGCCGGTCTCCCTGGTCATCGCAGCCGGCCAGCCCGAACACGCTACCGGCCGCGAGAAGTGCCAGCATGCTCAGGAGTCTTGAGGAAGCTTTAGACGAAGCGTTCGCCATCGTGTCTCTATGCATCGTACCTTGCCGATCGAAGCCACAGCATAGCGCACCGGCCGCTTTCCCCTGCGCACGGCAGGGCCATTTTTGCGGTGCCAGCACGCGTGTCGGGGGTTTGGCACAATGCCCACTTCGCACACGCCACCTGTAAGCCGGCCGTACGCTGCTCGCGGTTTTTCGCTGGCATCGCCATTTGCCGCCGGCGAACCACCGCCACAATGATCCCATTTTCGGTCCTCGATCTCGCCCCCGTGCCGGCCGGCCAAACGCCTGCCGACGCGTTTGCCCACTCGCTCGATCTCGCACAACACGCCGAGCGCTGGGGTTACCTGCGCTATTGGCTCGCCGAGCATCACAACATGCCTGGCATCGCAAGCGCGGCAACGGCGGTCGTGATCGGACATATTGCGGGCGGCACGAAGACGATCCGCGTCGGCTCGGGCGGCGTCATGTTGCCCAACCATGCACCGCTCGTTATCGCCGAGCAGTTCGGCACGCTCGCGTCGCTGTATCCGGGGCGCATCGACCTCGGCCTCGGCCGCGCGCCCGGCACCGACCAGACGACGGCCCGCGCACTGCGCCGCGATCTGCACGAGAGCGCCGAACGATTTCCCGAAGACGTCGAAGAACTGCTGCGTTATTTCGCCGACCCGGTGCCGGGCCAACGCATACGCGCCGTACCCGGTGCCGGATTGAAGGTGCCGGTCTGGCTGCTCGGTTCATCGCTGTTCTCGGCGCAGCTCGCCGCGGCACTCGGCCGACCGTTCGCGTTCGCGTCGCACTTCGCCCCCGATCAGATGTATACGGCCCTTGACCTCTACCGTTCGCAGTTCCGCCCGTCCGCTGCGCTGGCGAAGCCCTATGCGATGATCGGCGTGAGCCTTTTCGCTGCCGACACCGACGCGCAAGGTCAGCGGCTCTTCACCTCGCTCCAGCAGCAGTTCCTCGCGTTACGGCGCGGCACGCCAGGTCAGTTGCCGCCCCCCGTGGCGCAACTCGAGGCAACGGAGTACGAGCTCGCGGGGATCGCCCATGCGCTCTCGTGCGCGGCGGTCGGCAGCCCCGAGACTGTCCGTGCCGCGCTCGAAGCGATCATCGCCCGGACCGGCGCGGACGAACTGATCCTGACCGCACAGATCTACGATCACGCAGCCCGGCTGCGCTCGTACGAGATCGGCGCGCAGGTACGCGATGCAATGGCATCGTCGGAAACTGCATAGCGGAGTCGAGAATCACCCGATGAACAACCGAACAGACGGCGGCGCACCGCCCGCAACGCACTCGCTGGGCCCACTGCCGTACGTCGTGGCCGCGACGTTCTTCATGGAATATCTCGACACGACGATCATCGCTACGGCGCTGCCGCAAATGGCACACGCGTTCGGGATCGGTCCCAATGCGTTGAGCCTCGGCATGAGCGCCTACATGATCGCGCTCGCCATCTTCATCCCTGCGAGCGGATGGGTGGCCGACCGCTTCGGCTCCCGCAGCGTATTCTTCTGCGCGATCGTCACGTTTACGCTCGCCTCGTTGCTCTGCGGACTCTCGCAAAACGTCGTCGAATTCACGGCCGCACGCGTCCTGCAAGGTGCCGGCGGCGCACTCATGGTGCCCGTCGGGCGGCTGATCGTCGTACGCAGCGTCGATAAGCGCCAGCTCATGCAAGCCGTGTCCACGATCACCTGGCCCGGTATCGTCGCACCGGTGATCGGGCCGCCGCTCGGAGGTTTCATCACGACCTTCGCGTCGTGGCGGTGGATCTTCCTCATCAACCTGCCGTTTTGCTTGGCCGTCCTCTGCGCTGTCGTAGCCTGGGTGCCGAATCTGCGCAGTACCGAGCGCCGCCCGCTCGATTTGGCAGGACTCGCCCTCTCCGCCGTCACGCTGACGTCGATTCTCTACGGCGCCGACGTGGCGAGCCAACCCGGCACCGATCCGCTCGTCGGCTTCTCGCTCGTGGTGTTCGGCTGTGCGTGCGGCGTACTGGCATTCGGTCACGCGAAGCGGCACACCCACCCGCTCATCGATGTGTCGACGCTGCGCGTGCCGACGTTCTCGATCACCGTCGTTGTCGGTTCGCTGACGCGCATCGGGATGGGCGCCGTGCCGTACCTCATGCCGCTCTTGTTCCAGATCGGGTTTGGCCTCTCCGCATTCAAGTCGGGCCTGCTGCTGCTCGCCAGCGCGATCGGCAACCTCGGGATGAAGACATTCACCACGCCCATCCTGCAACGATGCGGCTTCAAGTACGTGGCCATCGTCACGTGCACGGTCTGCGGCGTCGTCACGATCGCGTGCGGCAGCCTCACACCCGCGACGCCGATCGTTTGCACGCTTTTGGTCGTGCTCGGTTATGGCCTCACGCGCTCGATGCAGTTCACTACCCTGGCGACGCTCGCGTACGCGGACGTCGCGCAACCGCAAATGAGCGCCGCCAATACGCTTTGGAATGCCTCGGCGCAGATGAGTACGGGCCTTGGCATCGCGTTCGGCGCACTCGCGCTGCGCGGTGCGGCGGCATTCAACG
This sequence comes from uncultured Trinickia sp., assembly GCA_966431825.1. Taxonomy (GTDB): domain Bacteria; phylum Pseudomonadota; class Gammaproteobacteria; order Burkholderiales; family Burkholderiaceae; genus Trinickia. Next base: position 5,108 of record CBJMQH010000228.1, on the reverse strand, counting down.
GCGAAGCGAACGGCCGGCCGTTTACGCTCGACGACTTCCAGATTGCGTTCCTCGCCGCGGGCCTCGTGACGCTGGCCTCGATCTGGGGCTATACGCGGCTCGCGAACGATGCCGGACACGCGCTGCGCGACACGACCTGATACCCGCGGCAGCCTTCGCATGCGCCGCAAAAAAAGGGCGGATCGCATCGAAAGATGTGATCCGCGAAGGTACAACGACGAATGAGACGAGAAAGGAAAGGACTCAGAACGAATGACGCATGCCGATCCGAATATCGGATTGCGTCGTTGCCCGTGCGGGCGTAAAGCTGTATCCGATCACGGCGTCGACGCCACTTGACGCGCGCAGGTAGTCGCCGGAGAGATAGACGTCGGTCCGTTTCGACAGCAGATAGTGCAAGCCGGCCGACACCTGATTCCAATGATGGCCTTCGAAATGCGTGTACTGGTAGCCGCCGATCGCGCTGAACGCCGGCGTCACCTGCCATGACGCGCCGCCCTCTCCCACCTGCATGTGCGACGACTGGCCCGCGGCCTTGATCGTCGTATAGGTGAAATTGCCCATCAGCGTGACCGGCCCGAGTGCGTAACTCGCGCCGACACCGAGCGTGCCCTGCTTGTCCACCGGGAACGCCGTGCTCGCGTAGAGATCCGTCAGCACACCGGTCGCCGGATCGACGCTGACCGTGGGCCTGCCGAGGAACGTACGTGTGCCGATCATTGCGTAGGGGTCGAACGCATAGACGCCGGAGGGATTGTTGAGCTGCGTATAGGCAACACCGGCGGTGAAATCGCCATGCGCGTAATGCGCACCGACGCTGTACGCGCTGTTCTCATGGAAGTTGCCCGCGACATTGCCGAACGACCACATGCCGCCGAACTTCAAGCCATTGAATTCCTTCGAGACGAACTTTACCGAATTGGGCAGCCGGTCGCCGTTGAAGCGGTCGAAGTCGCCCTGGTGGATCGCATAGCCGCTCGCCCAGGCCGACACGTTGTACAAGTAGACCATCTCGTCCGTCATGTCGAGCTGATCGCCAAACGATAAGGTTCCCCAACTATTCGAAAGCCCGACATAGGCCTGCCGCCCGAACTCGGCGCCGCCGAACGTGAGCCTGCCCGTGCCGAGCCGGAACCCGCTTTCGAGTGCGAATACGGCCGCAAGACCGCCACCGAGATCTTCGGTGCCCTTGATGCCCCAGCGGTTGCCGTACGACACGCCGTCGTCGAAGCGCACAGCATGCGATCCGCCCGTGTTGCTCACATACGTGATGCCAGCATCGAGGACCCCATAGAGCGTGACGCTGCTTTGCGCGCGGGCAGCAACGCAGGGTGCCGCGAGCAACAACGCGGCGGTCAAACGGAGCGTTAAGGCTGGCGGCTTCATCTTGGGCTCTCTCCTCATCATCGTGGTCATGTTTCTCACCGGATACCGAGCGCGGCATCGACGGCCTGCAACCCGCTCGCCCCGTTCGTTGTCGCTACCCCTGCCAGCCAGGCACTCAGCAGATCGGGATGCGTCTTCAGCGCATCGCGTGCGGCCGTGCGTACGTCGCGCTTGTCTTGCAGCACACTCGAGATGATGCGGTTCTCGAGGTCGACGTTGAAGGTCATTTGCTTGAACAGGCGGGCGATGTTCGGACATTGCGCCGCATAACCGGTGCGCGTCACGGTATTGACGGTCGCGCCGCCATAGTTCGGCCCGAAGTAGTCGTCGCCCCCGGCCAGATAAGTCAGGTGGAATTTCGTGTTCATCACGTGGGGCTCCCACGCCAGAAAGACGATCCACTTCTTGTCTCGCACGGCGCGCTCGACCTGCGTCAGCATCCCCGTTTCACTCGACGCAACGAGCTGCCAGTTACCGAGCCCGAAGGCCTTTTGCGCGATCATCTTCGATATGCTCTGGTTCGCCGGCGCACCGGGCTCGATGCCGTAGATCCGATCGTCGAAACGGTCGCCGTACTTGGCCAGATCCGCGAAGGTATGCACGCCCGCGGCTGCGACATAATCGGGCACGGCCAGCGTGAACTTCGCGTTCGTGAGATTCGCGTGCAGCACGTCGATCGCGCCCCCGTCCACGAACGGTTTCACAAGCGGCGCCTGTGCCGGCATCCAGTTGCCGAGAAATACGTCGACCTGCCCCTTCTTCAAGCCTTCGTAGGTGATCGGCACCGACAGGTTCGCCACGCTCTGGCGGTAGCCGAGCGCCTGCAACAGCACGCCCGCCACGGCGTTCGTCGCATCGATGTCGGTCCATCCCGGCGCTGCCATCTTCACGTCGCTGCATTGCTGCGGCTCGGCCGCCTGCGCCGCGGCGCCGCTTGCTGCCCACAGTGCGGCAAAGGCCACCAACGAAACGGCCGCTCGCCGCGGCCGCCGCACCCAACCGGTTTTCTCCATTCCCGTCACCCCTTTTCGCTTTCAACGCGCCGCAGTCCGACGCCGACAGTCATGACTGATCGACGCGCGGGAAGCGCGCCATCGCTTCCAACGTATCGAGTTCGATGTGATTGCGCATATAGCGCTGGCTTGCATCGGCGAATGGCTGCCAGTCCCACGACCGGATGCGCCCCTGGGTCGTCGCTTCGTAATGAAACCGCCGCCGGCGCTGACTCGCCATTACTTCGTCGTGCAAAGCATCGAGGTTCCATTTCGCCTGCACCTCGGCACGGAATGCGGCAACCCTACCCGCGTGGTCGGGCTGCGCCGCGAGATTGTTGCGCTCGAGCGGGTCGGCACTGAGGTCGAACAACTGATCGGGGTCGACACGCGTATGGATGAACTTGTATTGCCCACGGCGGATCATCACGACCGGCGCGAGTGCGCCCTCGGCCAGGTATTCTCCAAGTACCTCGTCGTGGCCGCCGTCGCCTTGCAGATGGGGCACGAGACTGCGCCCGTCGATCGGGTCCGGCCAGCGCGTTTGCCTCACGCCGGTTGCCAGTTCGAGCAGCGTAGGCAGCAGGTCGATCGTCGAGACGGACTGCGCGACCCGGTGCGGCGCGAACTGCCCAGGCGCATGAACGATCAGCGGCACGCGCGCTGCCGGTTCGAAGAACGTCATCTTGTACCAGAGCCCGCGCTCGCCGAGCATGTCGCCGTGGTCCGACGTAACGATCAAGATCGTTTCTTCGCTGAGCCCGGCATCGCCGAGCGCATCGAGAATCGCGCCGAACTGCGCGTCGACATAGGACAGCGCGCCGTAGTACGCCCGACGTGCATTGCGCACTTGTTGCGGGGTAGGCGGCGTGCGGTCGTTTTCGCAGACATGGCGCAGGCGCCGAGAATGCGGGTCGCTCTCGTCGAACGCAAGGCTCACTCGCGGCATGTCGATTTCGTCGTCGCTATAGAGATTCCAGTACGCCGAAGTAATGGCATAGGGATCGTGCGGATGCGTAAGCGATGCCACCACGCAGAACGGCCGCTCGTCGGTGCCGGCAGCGCGCTCTCGTGCGATGTCGTATAGCTTTTGGCGGACCGTGAACGTCACTTCGTCGTCGAAGTCGAGTTGATTGGTGCGCACGCAAGGGCCCGCATCGCGCACCGAACTCATGTTGTGATACCAGCTTGGCCGCGCCTCCGGGCGGCTCCAATCGGGCACCCATCCGAAATCGGCCGGGTAGATGTCGGTCGTCAGGCGCTCCTCGAAACCGTGGAGCTGGTCGGGGCCGCAGAAATGCATCTTGCCCGAGAGCACCGTCCGGTACCCGGCCGCGCGCAGATAATGTGCGAACGTCAAGGTCTGCGCGGCGAGTTCCGAGGCGTTGTCATAGGCCCCGATCTTCGACGGCAGCTTGCCGGCCATGAGGGCGAAACGCGACGGTGCGCAAAGCGGGCTCGCGCAATACGCCGAATCGAAGACCACCCCTTCCCGCGCGAGCGCATCGATGCGCGGTGTCCGGGAAACGGTGTTGCCGTATGAGCGTAACGCCGAAGGCGTCATCTGATCGGCCATGAGAATAACGATATTCTTTCTCGAGTTAGGCATCGTGAACGCGGATGTTTAGAATGCGATGAGGAACACGCGCGACCAACAAGTCCACGCGTTTTTGCCGTGTCGTCTACGCAATCGAACGCGCCGGTTTCGGTTTTCGGTTGCGGGCATGGCACCACTATGTCGGCTCACGATCTGCGTGTGAAGACGGTCGGAATTTATGGCCCTATAAGGCGTGCTTATGTCTGATCATGACCGCTTACCGCCCTTGCAGGTGCTCTCGGTGTTCGAGGCCGCGGCGCGGCTCGCCAGCTTCACGGCCGCTGCACGGGAGCTCGGCTCGACGCAGCCGGCCGTCAGCCAGCGTATCGTGCAGCTCGAAACGGAGCTCGGCGTTCCGCTTTTCGAACGCGGGCACCGCGGCGTGGCACTGACGGCCGACGGTCAGCGCCTGTACGAGGCGGTACGCGCGAGTACCGCAACGATTCGGGAGGCCGTGGCCGACATTCGCGGCCGGCGGGCAAAGCATGCGTTGACGATCCTCACCGATGCGGGCTTCGCGACCTATTGGCTGGTGCCGCGTCTTGCCGACCTGCGGCGCCTGTTGCCCGACGTCAACGTGAAGGTGGTCACCTCGCAGCTCGGGTACGACCCGCGCCGCGACCACGCCGATGTCGCCATCGCATTCGGCGACGGCGACTGGGCGCCGTGCACGGCTGCACGATTGTTCCCGGAAGCCGTGATTGCGGTCTGCTCCCCGGCGTACCTTGCCTCACACCCGGAAATTGCCACGCCGGGCGACCTGCGCGCGGCGGCGCTGTTGCATGTGCAGGCCACCGAGCCCGAGCGCTGGCTCGGCTGGCACGGGTGGTTCGCCGCACATGGGCTATCGGCGCCGCCCGACGAAGACGGCCTGACGTTCAACAGCTACGCGCTCGTCATGCACGCTGCACTCACGCATCAAGGCGTCGCGCTCGGCTGGTTGCCGCTCGTAGACGAAATGATCGCAAACGGGCAACTCGTGGCCCTGTTCGACGAACCGGTCGTCACCGCGCGCGGCTATTTCCTCGTCTGTCCGCCGGCGCGCCCGGAGGCACCGGCGGCGCCGGCGTTCCGCCGCTGGTTGTTCTCAGCCTGTGCGACGGGCGCGGCGGCGGTCGGCGCGTAAGTCGAGC
>CBJMQH010000227.1:0-8348 GCA_966431825.1 uncultured Trinickia sp. | reverse complement strand
TCCCATTCGACAGGCCGACATAGCCTGTACCCGCGATAGCAATTTTCATTTCCCAGACCTTTTTATCAATCGACGCGCAGCGCTTCGGCCGCGCGGCCATGCACGCCTGTTCCGCGCTCGAAGCGCGCGGCTGTTCCATCTAACGTTACGAGGGCGACACAGCGTTCGGCTTACACGCCGAGAAACCCACGAAAATACGCGATCGTCCGCGCAAGCCCTTCCTCGAGCCCGACCTTCGGGTGCCAGTCCAACCCATCCCGAGCACGCGAGATATCGGGCTGCCTTTGTCTCGGATCGTCACCCGGCAGCGGCTCGAAAACCAGCTTCGAGCGCGAGCCGACCATCCGCAACACGGTCTCTGCCAACTCGCGGATGGTGAACTCGGCGGGATTGCCCATATTGACGGGCCCCGTCATCTCGGACGGCGTCGCCATCATCCGCACGAAACCTTCGATCAAGTCGTCTACATAACAAAAGCTGCGCGTTTGCGAGCCGTCGCCATAAATCGTGATGTCCCGCCCGAGCAGCGCCTGAACAATGAAGTTGCTTACGACGCGACCGTCGTTCGGATGCATGCGCGGACCGTACGTATTGAAGATTCGTACGACCTTGACGTCGAGACCATGCTGCCGGTGGTAATCGAAAAACAGCGTTTCCGCGCACCGTTTCCCTTCGTCATAACACGAGCGCACGCCGATCGGATTGACATGCCCCCAGTACGCTTCCGGCTGTGGGTGTACACCCGGATCGCCATAGACTTCGCTCGTCGAGGCCTGAAGGATCCTGGCCTTGGTCCGTTTGGCCAAGCCGAGCATGTTGATCGCGCCGTGCACGCTCGTTTTCGTCGTCTGCACCGGGTCGCGCTGATAGTGGATCGGCGACGCCGGGCAGGCAAGATTGTAGATTTCATCAACCTCGACATACAACGGAAACGTGACGTCATGCCGCATCAGCTCGAAATGCGCATTACCCATCAGGTGCGCAACGTTCTCCTTCGCCCCGCTGTAAAAGTTGTCGACGCAGAGGACATCGTCGCCTCGCGCCAGCAAGCGTTGACACAGGTGCGAGCCCAAGAAGCCCGCGCCGCCGGTGACCATCACCCTCTTCCTGTTTGCGACTTGCACCTTTTCCCCCCTTCCCGGCAAGGCGATGACGTTCATCGCTCAACGGTGAGGGGTGTGCAAAATGCTCGCCCGCCTATGGCCCCGTTTTCTGCATCGGGACGGTGCCCAGCTCGCCACGCACTGCCCAAACGGTCGAACTGCCGACACGGCGGTGAAGCTCAAGCAAGGGCCATGATACCTCAGGGACGCACCGGGACCGCCCCGGCTGACGCGGTTCTGTCCGATTCAGCCGGGGTTTCTACCGATCCTGAATGCCGCCCTCCTCGCCTGCCCGACATGTGGCATTTCGCGCCGGAAACGGTGCGTGGCGTCGCTCGCGACCGGCGCGGGACGGGGATGACCCCACTCGGGCATATGGTTTGTTCAGGATTCCACGCGTCTGCCGTAAACAGGGAAGAGGCATTTTTTACACGGGGCGTCGTTCAGAACCGCTTGTCGCGCGCCCTCACGGGGGCTGCGACCCTGTGAGGCCGGTCAAACGGCAACACGGCGGTGATCCGCTCCTACTTACGCGGCTCCCAATCAGCGCCGAATTTTTTCGAAAATGCGATTGTTCAGACCTAACCCCGGCGGCAAAACAGCAAATGCCGCACTGATGCGCAGCCAGTTCGAGGCGTTCTCGCGACAATTGCCGTTGCTTTACCTGACGCTCGTCATCAACAGCGCTGCCGTTGCGCTGACGCACGTTGCCGACGCACCGCCGATGCTGAGCAGGATCGTGCCGGCCATTCTGTGCCTTGCCTGCATCCTGCGGCTTTGCGTCTGGGCGCGCCGGCGCAAACTGCGCTCGGCGCTCAGCGACGATCAGATCGCGCGCCGCATGCGCAATACGATCTGCCTCGTCATGGTCTTCGGGATCGCGTTCACCGCCTGGGGGCTGAGCCTCTATCCGTACGGCGGCCCCTACGAGAAGTCGCACGTGGCGTTCTACATGTCGATCACGGTCATCGCATGCATCTTCTGTCTGATGCACATGCGCATGGCTGCGCTCCTGTTGACCGCCGTCGTGCTCGGGCCGTTCGTCGTTTTCTTCTCCCTGACGGGCAACCCCGTGCTCGTAGCCATCGCCATGAACGTACTGTTCGTGACCGTCGCGATGGTCAAGGTGCTGCTCACCTACTATCGCGATTTCGCCGACCTCGTCCGTTCGCAGACGGTGCTGGAAGACAAGCAGCGGCAACTGCTCGCGCTGAACGACGAAAATCACCGGTTGGCCAACGCCGACAGCCTCACGGGACTGCCCAACCGCCGCCACTTCCTCGGACAGCTGACCGAGCGCTTCGACCACGGCGGCCTGTTCGAAACGCGGTTTGCGGTCGGCATCATCGACCTCGACGGCTTCAAACAAGTCAACGACCTGCACGGCCACCGCGCCGGCGACAGCCTGCTCGAAGAGGTGGGCCGCCGCCTCGCCGTCTTCGCGAGCGGCGAGCTGCAAATCGCGCGGCTCGGCGGCGACGAGTTCGGCATGCTGTTCAGACGCGTCACCGCGCCTGAAGACCTGATCGCCATCGGCACGATGATCTGCGAGGCGCTGCGCAAGCCCTACGCGTTGCCGCAAGCGACTGCACGCATCTCGGCGACGGTCGGCATCGCGCTCTTTCCCGAAGCCGGGCGCACGGCCGAACAGCTGTTCGAGCGCGCCGATTACGCGCTTTACCATGCGAAGGAACACCGCCGCGGACAGACGACGATCTTCTCGCAGCAACACGAACTCACGATCCGCCAGTTCGGCAGTGTCGAGCAGGCACTGCGTCAGGCCGACCTCGAACGCGAAATGACGCTGCATTTCCAGCCGATCATCAACGTCGAAACCGGCGCGGTGGTCTCGTACGAATCGCTCGCCCGCTGGTGCAGCCCGGCACTCGGGAACGTCTCGCCCGATATGTTCATCCGCGTCGCCGAAAAGAGCGACCTCATTCATGAATTGACGCCCGTGCTGCTGTCGAAGGCGCTCGCCTTCATGGCTTCGAGCGATCCGCGCGTGGGCGTATCGTTCAATTTGTCTGCGCGCGACGTCGCGTCCCCGGAAGCCGTCGAGCGGATCGGACAAATCGTTCAGCGAAGCGGTGTGGATGCAAGACGGCTCACGTTCGAAGTCACCGAAACGGCCGTTATTCAGGACTTCGAAAAAGGGCGCGCCGCGCTCACGCAGCTGAGCGCCCTCGGCGCGAAAATCGCGCTCGACGACTTCGGCACCGGCTACTCGAGCCTGCACTGCATACACCGGCTCCCGCTCAATAGCGTCAAGGTCGACCGGACGTTCGTCGAGGACATCGAACGCGACGCGCTCGCTCAAGGCGTCGTGCGCAGTATCGTCGAACTCTGTCGAAACCTGCAGCTCAATTGCGTCGTCGAGGGTGTCGAAACCGAGCGGCAGGTTGCGATGCTGGCCGACCTCGGCTGTGTCTATATGCAGGGCTACCATTTCGGCCGCCCTGCTCCGATTACGCCGAGCGAAGCGCAGCACGGCGGCGCACGCGTCCCGGTGCGAGCCTGACCCGAAGCTCTCAGACGAACGCTCTCACCGGCCCGGCCCCGAGCGAGGCCAGGTAGCGGTCCTCGGCGGTTGCGTTGCGCCGCGCGGCCGTCACGTGCGAGAGGAGCGCCTCGACCTCCTGAGGCTCGGTGCGCCTTACGAGTTGCGCCGCAATCTGCTTCGGGTAGCGAATGCCGGCCTCCCGCAAGATGCGATCGGTCAATAAAACGTCGAGCCCGCGGTTGACCGTGCGGTCGAAGGCGGCGCTCGCGCGGGCTTCGCCGAGCATCGCCCGCACCGTCCGCTGCACGAGTTTGCGTTTGAATTCCATATCGACGATCCCGCGCTCGCTCAGATACTGCGTGGCGTCCTCGGTGAGATAGATGCGCCTGCGCGAAAAGTCGACCTCGCGAAGCGGGTTCGCCGTAGCCGGCGGCGACGCGGCGCCGAACTCTTCCGTCACATACATGAATCGTGCTCGCGCCGGGGCGTCGCCCTCGGTGCGGCCCGGCATCCGGTCCAACAAATCGCGGAACGTGGGACTCTTCTCGTCGATCGTTTTCAGCACTTCGACGATATGGTCGCTCGACGCCTCGGGCATCGACGGATCGAAATCGAATTCGGCGTCGAACTTCGCTCGGAAGCGGCCCGACGCTGCCGGCACGCGGCGCGCCTGCGCGAACTGCGTCGCACCCTCGACCGTCACGCGCTCCGGTACCGGCGTACCGGCCACATGCGTTTGCGGCGTGCTGCGCGACGAATGCTTGTCGATGATCGCGTCGAGATGGGTATTCTCCAAATGCGCCGCTCGGGCGGCCGTCGGGCGATTGTGTTCGACGGTTTGGTACTTCAACAATGCAGGGTCGTCTTCCCGCACCCAATACATGACGCGCTCGGGAAAGTTATAGCCAGCTTCCGCCAGGATCTTGTCGGTCAGGTAGACGACCGGCCCGCGATTCGTCAGTGATGCAACCCGACCCGACGGATCTTCGAGCCCCGTCAGCGCATGAATCAATTCGTGCAGATAAACACGCTCGTGCGAAACGGGTGCCGTTCCCGATGCCGTGACGTAATCCATCGTTTTGAGCACCTCGTCGTTCGGCAAAAAGATCGCTTTGTTTTCCGGCAGCGAGTACGCCGGTTGTTTCCGCGGCCCGGCCTCACCCACGCTGATTTTCCACCGATCTTGAGGCAGTTCGACCGTTTCACGAGCCGCGTGGTGGTTGAACAGCCGCCGGAACGTCGGGCTGCGGCCGTACACCTTCGCGTAAAAGGCGCCCCCGTCGAAAGACGAAACACTCGGATCCGGCAACCCTTCCGCAAACGTGAAGTGCTCGCGAAACAGCGCCTCGAAATCGAGAACCGAGGCGTCCTGCGCGTGCGCGATATAGGAGCCGACCGTTGCCGGCGTCATGCGCTCCGATATCAGCGTCCCGCGGACTTCGGGCTCATCAAGCGTGCGCATACGGCTCAGTCTCGGGCCACCGCCCGCCAACCCGCCGCCCGAGCGATAAGCACCCGTTTGCGCATCGCGCAGGATGACGCGCGCACCCGCGACGCGGTGCCCCGTGTACCAGTCGACCTCCTCGTACGAGCCCCCGGTCGCGCGTACGGGCACCACGCGATCCTCGTTCGCGAGATGCACGATCCGAAAACCGCCGATCGAGGCGTCGGCCCTGCCATCACGGACCTCGCGCGCAAGCAGCTTGTAGGCTTGCGGAACGTCGGCGTCGCGCGGCGCGAGATCGAGTGGATCGGCTGTGATTTGCGCAATATCCGGATGCAGCAACAGGCGCCTCGCATCAAGCCCGAGCGCGCTTGCGCGCGACTGCAATTCGAGCACGGCACGATGCGGCCGTACAGTGTCGGCCGCCTGCGCATTGCTGCCGCCCTTTCCCACAACCTCGGCGGCCGTCTCGGCAACCACCTCCGCGCCCGCGGTTTCGGCGGCACGTTCGATCGCGGTTTCGGCCGCGCGCACGATGACGGAGCCGCCCATGACCGTCAGTGCATCGACGCCCAGAAACAGCACGCCGAGCGCCGCACGCATCGCGTCGTGATGGCGAATGCCTTCTTCGATGTTGTAAAGCGATCCGACGAACGGCACCATCCCGATCACCGTTTCCAGCAGTTCCTTGCGTACGAATTCGGCTTCGGTTTCAGTGTCGAGTGCAAGCGTTGCGGCAACGGCGGCCGCCTCGCGGGCCAGCGCCGCATCGGTACGCGCCTCGCCCCGCGCGCGCAAGTTTTCCGCTGCGCGCAGCCGGACCCACGAATCATTCGGCAAACGCGCGTTGAACGCCTGTTTCGCGGACGTGTACGCCTCGCGCGCATCGATTCGCGCCGCGCCGACGTGCATGGGCCATGTCAGTGCGTAGCCCGATGTCGCTCGGTGCAAGAACTCGTCGATATAGTCGCCGGTCCGCAATTCCCCGTTGGCGATTCCGCCCACGCCGGGGCTGCGCTCCATCCAATACTTGCGGCTCTGCGCCATCTCCACGGCCGACATACCGTGCTGGCGCAGCACTTCGCGCGCCGACGCGTGCGGATCGAAACGTGGGCCCGCATCGAATACGGCCGATGCGCGCTCGCTCGCATATTGCACGACGGCTTCGGCCGTTGCCTTCCAGTCGCCGGTCACGAGCGCATCCGTCGCCGCACCGACACGGGCCAACCGGGCCGAGATATCGGCGCGCTGCGCATCGCTCAACTCGATCTCATACAGGGCACTGGTTATCCAGCGCACCGAATCCCGTCTGATGTCGTCGGCCTTCGTCACACCACTAACATGCCGCTTCTTCGCCTGAGCACTGTATTTGGCCATCCAGTCGAGATGGGCGCGGTTGCCGTGGTCGAGCCCGGCCTGCGCGGCCAGCAATGCGGCTTCGTCGTAGCGGCGGCCCAGCACGTCGCCCGCCGCCATTTCGACACCGCTGGCGTGCGCCAGATGCAGCGCGAACATGAGGCGCGGATGCATCGGGTAGCGATGGTCGCGCTCCCATGCGCCTTCGAGCGCGCGGAATGCCTCGATCAGCGCGGCCGGGCGCTCGAAGGTGCGCGTAACGGCTTCGCCACGGAATTGCTGGAGTCGCATCACTGCGCTCGCCATCGAATGTTCGACTGAGCCGATCGGATATTGCGTGCTCTCACCCATCTGCTCGAACTTCGTCGTCAGCGCGGCCCGTCGGACTTCGGCGGAGGCACCTGCAAACACGGGGGCGGTAAACGTCGCTTCGTCGGACAGCAGGTCATCGAACGTTTTGCCCTTCGCATTGCCAAGGCCCAATCCATTGAAAACGGGACGCTTCCCACGATCGTCTTCGGACGGAGCGAACAGCGCATCGCAAGCGGCCCGCTGTTCGCGCGCGCGCTCGAGCGTTGCCCGGAAACGCGTCAGTGTTTCGGATACCGAACCACCGCTCGTGCCGTTGACTTCTTCGAAGAGCAACGCGGCTTCCAGCAGCGACTCGTCGTCGATCGCGCTCGAATCGCCACCGTCTGGCGCGACGTCGGCATCGCCTATGCGTGCGCGATGGCGCAGCACGGCATCAGCCAGTGCGAGCGGATCGCCGCGGTACAAGCGCGCCTTATCGATATCGACCCACTTGAGCAGCCGTTCTCGCACGGCCTCGCGGCTGAGCGGCTGCGCCGTCTCCAGCGTCTGCGAGGAAGCCTGCGGTGCGAAGGCGAACGCGGCCGGCAGCATACCGGATTCGCGCGCTTGTTCCGACGAGCGTTCCAGTCGCTCGCCTACGTTGGCCGCCGTCGGATCACGATGGGCGGGTTGTGCGTGCAGCGCAAACGCGTGCGATGGGGTAATCGGGCCGAGGCGCATCTTCTTGTCTTGCCATGGATAACGAACAGCCGCCGATCGTAGTTCGTTCCCTGCTGTACGCCATGAACAGCGCCGATCAATCAGACAAAGCCCCGGGTTGTCGACGAACTCGCCCGAGAACGGGGACACCCCCGAAGCGCGGCGCCGAATTACCCCATATGCGTCGCGAGAAATCGTTCCACGCGCCGACAGAACGCGACCATATTCCGCGGCTGAACGAATCCATGCCCTTCGTCGTCGCAGATCATGCATTCCACGGTGCCGCCTTGGCGCTCCAGCGCCTCGCGCATGCCCACGGTCTCGGCGAGCGAGAGCCTGGGGTCGTTTGCACCGTGAGCGAGGAATACGGGGGTGCGGATCGCGTCGACATGCGTGATCGGCGACATCTCGACGAGCCGCGCGCGGCCTGCCTCGTGCGTCGGATCGCCGATCCAGCGATGCAGCATGGCGCGCATCGGCGCCCAACTGGCGGGAAACGATTCGATAAACGCAACGAGGTCGGTGGTACCGCAATGACTGACAGCCGCGCGGTAGCGCGTGGGATGCCTAACGGTCTGCATCAATGCACAGTAGCCGCCGAAACTGATACCGAAGATACCGATGCGCGCGGGGTCCGCCCAGCCCATTGCGCAAACATGATCGACCACGGCGTCGATATCGCATTGAATGCCGCCGCCCCACTCACCGAACCCGGCCTGCCAGAAACGCTTGCCGTAGCCGGTCGATCCGCGAAAGTTCATCTGCAGCACCGCATACCCGAGGCTTGCCAGCCATTGCACGATTCGGTTGAAACCCCAGACGTCGCGCGTCCAGGGCCCGCCATGCGGAAAAACGACCAACGGCAGTGGCGTGTCGCCGGCGTGAGACGTCCAATAGCAGTCCATCGCGAAACCCTCGCGGGGCTCGCATC
>CBJMQH010000226.1:0-8362 GCA_966431825.1 uncultured Trinickia sp. | reverse complement strand
GGAAATTGACAGTGCCGCGAATGCGACGGCCTACGAAAACCTGGCTGCGACGGCCGCGCTGATCGACGAAGCAGGCGCTCGCGCCAGTGCCATCGCTTCTACGTTGAACGAGCGTACGGGGTTCGCGGCGAGCGGGACGCTTGACGCGTTGCAGGGGGCAGTGAACCGGGCGAGCGAGGCGGTGCACTCACGGCTTGCTCGGCATCCGGGCGCGCCGCGCGAGGCGCTCGTTGCGCAAGGTGATTGCGCGGTGGACGCAGGTGAGGCGCCGCAGGGCGGCGTCCCTGGCGGCCTTGGACATATCGCCACGCGGGGCGACGTATTGCGCGCGCTGGAGCGTATTCGCGACTACTACGATGCGAACGAGCCGGCGAGCCCCGTGCCGTTGCTGCTCGAGCGCGCTCAGCGATTGGTCGACATGCGCTTTCTCGACATCGTGAGCGAGCTTTCGCCGAGTGCGCTGCCGGAGATTCAGCATATCGCGGGGCTGAAGTCCTGACCCGCATGGCGATGTAAATCGGCTCGATGGATTGCCGATGCGTTCAACCGACAAGGAGGAACAGCGATGAGTAAGCAAAGCGGGCAGAAGTTCCTGGCGAAAACGCGCGCCCCCCGCGTGCAGATCGAATACGACGTCGAGGTCAACGGCGCAGCCAAGAAGGTCGAGCTGCCGTTCGTATTCGGCGTGATGTCCGACCTGTCGGGGCAGAACGCCGAGCCCAAAGCGCCCGTGGTCGAGCGCAGCTTCGCGCAGTTCGACAGCGAGAATTTCGACGACCGGATGAAGGCCATCGCGCCGCGTGTGGCGGCTGTGGTGCCGAATGCACTGACGGGGGAAGGCAATCTGAGTGTCGACCTCACGTTCGAATCGATGGACGATTTCGAGCCCGCGGCGATTGCGCGCAAGATCGAGCCGCTTCGCCGGCTGCTCGAGGCGCGTAGTCAGCTGCAGAACCTGTTGACCTACATGGACGGCAAAGTCGGTGCCGAGGAATTGATCGAAAAGCTGCTCGCAGACCCTGAGCTGATGCGCAGCCTCGCTGGCCCCGCGTCTGCGGAGCCGGACGGCGGTGCTGCCGCTGGAACCGACGCGCAATCTGACGCCTGAAAGCAATCTCTACGTCGAGAGGATCGAGCGATGAGCGAACTTAGTAGTCCTGAGGAGCAGCCGAAATCCGATGCGCTGGTTGGCGAGCAGGACGACTTCGCAAGCCTGCTACAACGGGAATTCAGGCCGAAGAATGACGAAGCGCGGGATGCCGTGCAGACGGCGGTGCGGACATTGGCGGCGCAAGCGCTGCTAGGTACAGCGATGGTTTCGGATGATGTTGCGCGGACGATCGAAGCGTTGACGGCCGAAATCGATCGAAAGCTCAGTGCACAGCTGAACGAGATTCTGCACTGCGAAGCGTTTCGCGATCTGGAGTCTGCCTGGCGCGGGCTGCACTACCTGGTGTCTCATGCCGACGGCGACGAGCGGGTCAAGGTCCGTGTGTTGAACGTATCGAAAGTCGAATTGTTCAAGTCGCTGAAGAAGTATAAGGGGGGCGCGTGGGACCAAAGCCCGTTGTTCAAGAAAATTTATGAGCAAGAGTTCGGTCAGTTTGGCGGAGAGCCATACGGCGCGTTGATTGGCGACTACTATTTCGATCACAGCGTCCACGACGTGGAACTGCTCGGGCAGATCGCCAAGATCGGTGCGTCTGCACATGCACCGTTCATTTCCGCGGCGAGCCCGGAACTCCTGTTCATGGAGAGTTGGGACAAACTCGCCGACCCTCGTGATATCACAAAGCTGTTCGGTACACCCGACCACGCGAATTGGCGTGCGCTGCGCGAATCGGTAGACTCGCGCTATATCGGCCTGACGCTGCCGCGTTTCATGGTCCGCCCGCCGTACGGGGCAAAAACGAACCCGGTCGATGGTTTCGTGTTCGAAGAGGACGTGCGGGGTGGCGACGCTGAACGTTATGTCTGGGCCAACTCGGCCTATGCGATGGGCGCGAACATCGCCGAATCGTTCAAGACCTACGGTTGGTGCTCGCGAATCCGAGGCGTCGAATCGGGAGGCTCAGTCACGGATCTTCCGGTGACGACATTTTCGACGGATGACGGTGGTATCGACGTCAAATGCCCGACCGAGGTCGCGATCAGCGATCGCCGCGAGGCCGAATTGTCGAAGAACGGATTTCTGCCGCTCGTGCAGATGAAAGGGACGGCAGTCGCGGCGTTCATTGGTGCCCAGTCGTTGCACAAACCCACGGAGTACGACGATCCGGAAGCGACCGCCAATGCGGCGCTGGCGGCACGCTTGCCCTATCTGTTCGCGTGTACGCGGTTCGCACACTATCTGAAGTGCATTGTGCGCGACAAGGTTGGTTCGTTCAAGGATCGCGATGAAATGCAACGTTGGCTGACTCAATGGATCCTGAACTACGTCGACGGGATGCCGAGTCATTCGTCCGAAAGAACGAAAGCGGAAAAGCCGCTCGCGGATGCGTCGGTGGACGTAGCGGAGGTGGAGGGGAGTCCTGGCTACTACTCGGCGAAGTTTTACCTGAGGCCGCACTACCAACTCGAGGGATTGACGGTCTCTTTGCGTCTCGTTTCAAAGATTCCAAGCGGATCTGATAGTTGAGCTTTTTTGTGACTTTACGTTTGGTGAAGTCAATTCATGGGGCTAATGTTGGGGGTAAAGATGGAAAACTATGCATGTGCTGCATATTTCGACGGCGTAACTGGCAGTGCCGACTTTGGTACTGGTCAAACTAAGGGAATTCAGTTGGATTCCTGGTCTATCGGAGGGGCGGCCGCTACGGAGCTTTCAAAGAATACACAACTGTCGAGAGGTGTGCCGGCGCTGAGTCAATTTGTCATGATCCCGGTAATTGATATTGGGACCGTGCCGATATTGAAGACGTTTTATGATGGTAAGCCGTTTGCCAGGGTGGTGATCAAGGAGTATAGGAAGACTGGGCAGACTGATGCGCTTGGTGAGAGCCTGGTAATTACGCTGGAGGATGTTGTTGCTTCGCAATACACCTTGAATTCTAATGCAGAAACTTTTAGTCTCGTTCTTGTGTATTCAAAATTCACTTATGAGTTTAAGTTTCAAGATAAGACGGGGCAATTGTCGGCGGCGCAGAGGGTGGGCTACGACTGGACGAGTGGCCTGGCGTTTTGATTTCGTGGTGGAGCCGTAAATAGCTCTCGACCCAGCGCGCCCCAGCACCGATCGCAACGCCTGCAGGGCCGCGGGGCGGTGCGCAGCGCCACACGATATGGCTGGCACTTATGAGCAACGATAGATCGCAGCCCGCGCTGTTGGACAGACTCATCGACGCCGATCCCAGTGTCGCAGTCGGCTCGCGTGAGCGTGGGGTTGTATCCAGATTGCAGCTGCGCGATGCGGTATTGCGCGATCTGCAGCGTTTGTTCAACGCTTCGCATTCTGTTCCCGCTCGCGATGCGCCGCGCAACGCGTACGTGGATCGGTCCGTCATCCGCTACGGGCTACCTGACTTCCTCGGTGCTTCGCTGTCCACCGAAAGCACAGAAGAGATCGCTCAGGCGCTCACGGCTTGTATTAGGGCCTTCGAACCGCGGGTCGATCCTGACAGTCTTCGTGTAACGCCGGTTGTCGAGCAAGGCGGTGCGGTGGGCTGCACGCTGTTGTTCCTGGTTTCGGGCGAGCTCTGGTCGTATCCCAATCGGCAGCCGCTGACCTTCACGACCGAGTTCGATCTCGACGCCGGCACGGCGACCGTGGTTCGAACGTAAGAGGCGCACGCATGAACCCGCAACTGATCGACTATTACAACGAGGAACTCGCGCACCTTCGCGAAGTCGGTGGCGAGTTCGCTGCGGCCTATCCGAAGGTGGCGGCCCGGCTCGGGCTCGATCAGTTCGAATGCGCCGATCCATACGTCGAGCGCTTGCTGGAAGGGTTCAGCTTCCTCACCGCCCGCGTGCGCATGAAACTCGATGCGCAGTTCCCGCACTTTACGCAGCACCTGGCTGAAATCGTCTACCCACACTATTGCGCGCCGACGCCTTCGATGGCGATCGTTCAGTTCGAACCGAACTACGATCACCCGAGCCTTGCGTCGGGTTCGCATGTGCCGCGCGGCACTGAATTGCAAAGCGTGCTGGGCACACACGAGGTGACGCGCTGCGAGTACCGGACGGCGCACGCGTTGACGCTTCGGCCACTCCGAGTCGCACAGGCCGAATACTTCCGCTATAGCGGTGCTATCGACCATGTACAGGCGGACTTGCCCGATCTGCCACAGGCAGCGTTGCGCCTGCGCATCGAAGCGATGGGCGCAACCCCGCCCGCTGCACTCGGCATCGACACACTGCCGGTCTACCTGCGCGGCGGCGAAAGGCTGGCCGGCCGGCTCTACGAGACGTTGACGGCCCACGCAATGGGCGTGCTCGTCATGCCGACACAGCAGCCGGTCGCCTGGCACCGACTGTTGCCGGCCGACGCAATCGGTCCACTCGGCTTCAGCGACGACGAGGCACTGTTGCCGCCTTCGCCTCTGACGTATCGCGGGCTGCGTCTGATCACCGAATACTTCGCGCTGCCCGAACGCTACCTGTTCGTCGAATTCGCGGGCTTGCGCGAAGCGCTGCGCCAGTGCAACCACGCCGCGTTCGACCTCATCGTGCTGCTGGACCGATACGACGATGCGTTCGAGCGCTCGGTCCAACCGTCGCACTTTGCGCTCCATTGCACGCCGGCGATCAATCTGTTCGGCCGCCGCGCCGACCGGATTGCGCTCGTTGACGGCCAAGCCGAGTTTCAGGTCGTCGTCGATCGTGCGCGACCGCTCGATTTCGAGGTCTACGGCATCGAGTCGATCGACGGCTTCCACGGTACCCGCAACGACGTGCGCCGGTTCGTCCCGTTCTACCGGGCGCATGATCCGTACGCGGGCCGTGCCGCGGGCGGGGCGTATTTCCAAATGCGCCGCGAGGCGCGCCGGTTGTCGGACCGCACGCGGCGCTCGGGCGCACGCTCGCGGTACCACGGCACCGAGGTGTTTGTTTCGATCGTAGACGAGGACAACGCGCCGTTCGCGAGCGATCTTCATCAATTGGGCGCGCAGGTGCTTTGCACGAACCGCGATCTGCCGCTCTCGATGCCGCTCGGCGCTGGCCGCACCGATTTCACGCTCGGCGTGGAGGCGCCCGTCAACGCGATCCGGGTCGTTAGCGGGCCGACCATGCCCCGGGCGCCGCTTGCCGAGGGCGCACTGACATGGCGGTTGCTCAATCTGTTGTCACTCAATTACCTGTCGCTGAGCCCATCGGGGCCAGGGAACGCCGAAAGCGATGCCGGCGCGCTGCGCGCACTGCTCACGCTGCATTGCAGACCCGATGACGACTTTGGTCACCGGCAGATCTCGGGCCTTCTCGGGCTGAGCGCGCGTGCCGTTACGCGCCGCTTGCAGGGCCGGGGACCGATTGCGTTCGGCCGGGGGCTCGAACTGACGACCACCTTCGACGAAGACCGCTTCGAAGGCACGGGCTGCTACCTGCTGGGTGCGGTTCTGCACGCATTCTTCAGCGGCTATGTGTCGATCAATCATTTCGCCGAGACCGTGGTGCGCTCATCGCGACGCGGCGAACTCAAACGCTGGCCGGCGAAGGCGGGTGTATGTCCGATCGCCTGACGCTCTATGCTCAGCTCGCCCAAGAGGGAAGGCGCTATGGTCTGTTCGAGACGATTCGCCTGCTCGATTGCGCTCACCCGGAGCTGCCCCGCGCGGGCTGCGCCCTACGCGCGGCCGACGAGCGCGTCCGGTTCGGTCAGGACCCCGAACTACGGTTTCAGGGCAGCGAAATCGCGGGTTTTCAGACGCCGGTCGACCGGAAACCCGGCCGGCTCGCCGTCAACGTGCAAGGGCTGCTTGGCACGAACGGGCCGATGCCGTTGTGGCTCACCGAGTACGTCCGCGAGCGTATCCGGACGCACGGCGACACGACGCTGCGCGGGTTTCTCGACATCTTTCATCACCGCTTGGTAAGCCTTTCGTACCGCGCCTGGGCGGCGGGGCAACCCGTCGTGTCGCACGACCGGCCCGAGGGCAGCGATTATGCGTGGTATGCCGCCAGCCTGTGCGGGCTTGCCGCAGGGCGGCATTCGGATTGTCCGCTGCGACAGATCGGGCGCGCGGAGAAGCTGCCGTTCACCGGGCTGCTGGCAAGCCGCGTGCGGCACGCGGAAGGGCTTCGCGCGGTGTTGAGGCAAGACCTCTGCGTGGCCGTCTCGATCGAGCAATCGGTCGGCCAATGGCTGGACATGGCCGAGCACGACGCGACACGCTTCGTACGCCGGGGCGTGCGGCCCGAGACCCGCGCCGCACGGCAGGACGCGGCGCGCGCCGATCGTGCCGGCGCTGGCGTGCTCGGTCGTGGCTGCGCGCTTGGGCGTCGGGTGTTCGATCGACAGCACCGGTTTCGCGTTGTGCTCGGCCCGCTGGGACGTGACGACTACGCTCGCTTCGCGCCCGAAGGACCGAGTGCGGGTCGGCTTGTCGAATGGGTGGCGCTGTATGCCGGCCCGGTGCTCGACTGGGAGGTCGAACTGCTGCTCGCACCCGGTGCCGCCGCGCCGATGCGGTTCGATCGCCGCGCGCAGCTCGGGCGAAGTGCATGGCTCGGCCGTCCGGAGGCCGGGCGCTCACGTCCCGCGTTGCGCTTCGACGCGCGTGCGAGTGCGCGTGCTGCTCGTCGCACGCCGGCACACGCCGTTCCACCCGCCGGAGGTTGACGTCCCATGGCAGAAATCAGTCGCGCCGCCCTGTTCGGCAAGCTCGGCCCGCTCGCCTATCGCACCATCGAGAGCGCCACCGTGTTTTGCAAGCTGCGCACGAACCCCTACGTCACACTCGAGCATTGGATTCATCAAATACTCGAGGGGCAGGACTCCGATCTGCATCGGGTCGTGAAGCATTTCGAGGTCGATCGCGCGCGGCTCGCTCACGATCTGACCGAGGCGATCGAGCGGTTGCCACGCGACGGCACCGGCGCGATCGACTTGTCGAGCCAGGTGGAGGAGGCGGTCGAGCGTGGCTGGGTGTACGGGTCGCTGATGTTCAATGCGTTACAGGTCCGCACCGGACACCTATTGTTCGCCATCCTCAAGACTCCATCGCTGCAGCGGCGGCTTGTCGGCATCTCGCGCGAGTTCGAGCGGATCGACGCCGCCGCGCTCGGGGCGCGATTTGCCGCGCTGTCGCAGGGCTCGCCCGAGGCGCGTGAGCAGGCCGCCTATGCGGAGCAGGCAGCGCCGGGCGAGGCGAGCGGCGCGCTCGCGCCGGCGCCGCTCGGCAAACAACAGGCGCTCGCGCGCTACACGATCGACCTGACGGCGCAGGCCCGCGAGGGCAAGCTCGATCCGGTACTGGGGCGGCACATCGAGACGCGCCAGCTGATCGATATTCTGATGCGGCGGCGCCAGAACAACCCGATGCTCACGGGCGAAGCGGGCGTCGGCAAGACCGCCGTTGTGGAAGGCCTCGCCCTGCGCATCGCGGCGGGCGACGTGCCGCCGCCGCTGCGCGAAGTGTCGTTGCGCACGCTCGACGTCGGATTGCTGCAGGCCGGCGCCAGCATGAAAGGCGAATTCGAGGCACGGTTGCGGCAAGTGATCGAAGAGGTACAAACGTCGACGCAGCCTGTCGTGCTGTTCATCGACGAAGCTCATACGCTTGTCGGTGCCGGTGGTGCGGCCGGCACCGGCGATGCGGCGAATCTGCTCAAGCCCGCGCTGGCGCGCGGCACCTTGCGCACGATCGGGGCAACGACGTGGGCCGAATACAAGCGCTACATCGAGAAAGATCCGGCTCTCACGCGACGCTTTCAGCCCGTGCCGATCGGCGAGCCGGACGAGGCGCGCGCAATCGCGATGTTGCGCGGACTCGCGGCGGTCATGGAGACCCATCACGGTGTCGTCATCCTCGACGAAGCATTGCACGCTGCGGTCACCCTGAGTCACCGCTATATCCCCGATCGCCAATTGCCCGATAAAGCCATTTCATTGCTCGATACCGTTTGCGCCCGTGCGGCGGTCGGCCAACACGCGACGCCGCCGATCCTGGAGGCCGCGCGTGCACGGGTTGCGCAACGCGTTGCGCAAGCGCAAGCATGTGCACGCGAGGCGGCGAGCGGGATCGAGGAGACCGGGCGCGCGCAGGCGAGTGCCGAGGCGCTCGCGGCCGAACGGGCCGAATGCGAGGGATTGGATGCGCGCTGGTCCGCTGCGCGTTCGCACTGCGCCGCCGTCGTCGCGCTGCGGCGGCGCGTGCATGTGTCGTCGCCGGACGCCGTCTCCGACAGCGAGGCGGCCGAT
>CBJMQH010000225.1:0-8373 GCA_966431825.1 uncultured Trinickia sp. | reverse complement strand
GACGAGCACGAGCGCGCCTGACAGCACGCCAATGACCGCACGACGAAAAACGAGCATCCGGGTTCTCCTCCGATCAGGTGCGGTGTCCTGCTCGGCGCCGCACAGTGCGGCCTCGACTGTACACGGCATCGTTCGTTATGCCGACTGTTCAAATTCGGAGTGCCGCCATCTGCCGCAAGCGGGCGTCACGCGACCGGCGCACCACGGCAGGCGAGCGCAATCAAGTGATCGAGAACCTCCTGCTCGCTGGTTCCGGTTTCGATGACCGGTATCGCAAATGCGCATCCGGCCAATTCGAAGTGGGTCTTCCAGTCGGGCCACGCACGCAATTGCGCGAGGCCGAATGACCGCGATCCCCCCATTTCGGCATGACCGCCCCCGATCGATTCGCCGACTGAAAACGGCCGTTGACCGAAGGGAAACAAGTGCACGTCGTATTCGTGATGGCTTGCATGCATCGCCGTAGGCGCCTGGTTCTTGAACCCAAGGCGCAACGTTTGCCGTGCAAGCGTTGCCGCATCGATCGGCGCCGAATGGGCGAGCAAGTAGGCCGCATCGAGCCGTCGCCCGTTCGGCCACGTGACGGCATGCGCGTCGTAGGCGAGTTGTTTGACGCGATGCGAATAGGCGAACTCTTCCCAGCCGAGCGTGCGATATGCGACCAATGCATCGAATACGCGGAAACCGTGTTCGGCGAATTCGAGCACGAGATGACCGCGATCGGTCGGCACGACGCGAAGGAGGTTGACCGTAGAGGTGTCAATCATGGTTTGCGGGCGGGCGGCCGGTGCGCTCACAGGTCCAGCAGCATCGTGTCGCCAATACGCGCCGTTCCCCCGGCCATCAGGCCGCCGATGCCATGCGCGCCGGCTTCGAGGGTCACGCGAATCAGGCTGGGGGAGGGCGTTGCCATGAGCCAGCCCTGTTCGATGAGCAGCGTGCGTGCGGTGATGCCCATGCGATCGTGCAGGAAACACGCTAGGGGGCCGGCTGCGGTGCCTGTGGCGGCTTCTTCGTCGATTCCAAAGCGCGGCGCGAACATGCGCGTGCCCGCGTGACGGCCGGCATGGCGCGTTTGCCGCGAGAACGCGTAATAGCCGATCAGGTCGAGTGACTCGCTGACCGCTTCGATGGCAGACATATCGGGGCGCAGTTCGCTCAGTGCCGCTTCGTCCGGGAACGCGATCATCAGGAAACGGTTGCCCGTGTCGACAATGGCCGGCGCCGCGAGCGTGCCCAATTGCGATGGCGTAACGCCGAGCGATTGGGCCAGGCGGCCGAGCATCGCAGCGTCGGAATCGATGTCGGTATAGCGCGGCGCACGTTGTTCCATGAACACGGCGCCGTCGCTGATCGCAATGTTGCGCGTGCCGTCGATGGTTTCCTTCGACAGCTGACCGTCACCGACCACGCCGCGCGCGCGTAGCAGCGAGAAGGCGGCGATCGTGGCATGCCCGCAATGGGCGATCTGCCGCGCGGGGGTGAAAAACTCGAGCTTTACGGTGGCGATCTGCGAGCGCGAGATAAACGCCGTTTCCGAGAGCCCGACGCGTTGTGCGACGGCGAGCTTTTGCGTGGGCGTGAGCCGGTCGGCATCGAGCACGACGCCGGCAGGGTTGCCGCCGGCGTCGCCGTCGGTCAGGGCATGAACGAGATGGACTTCGATGGGCATGGGCTTGAACGGGGTCAAAGGTCTGCCCGGCACGGCCTTTAGAGCGTGCCCGGCGGACCGGGTAACGGCTCGCGCGCTCAGGTCGAGCTGGACGCGGCGTGATCGAGCAGCATGTCGTGAAGCGCCTGCGCGGCGGGCGAAAAGGATGCCGCCTTGCGGGCGATGAGCACGAGCTTGCGTGAAACGACAGGATTGGTCAACTCGACGATGCGCACGCTCGGGTACGCGCCCTTCAGTACCGCGAGCCGTGGCACGATCGCCGCCCCCACCCCTTGTGCGACGAGCCCGACGGCGGTCGAGCTGCGCTGTACCTCGTAGAACGCGTGCAGCGCAACGCCGTGCGTCTCGAGCGCTGCCTCCAGCAACGGGCGGTTCGCGCTGATCTCGCCTGCGAAGATGAGCGGGTAGGCCTGCAACGCCTGCCAGCCGATCCGCTTGCGCCCTGCAAGCGCATGCGTCTCGTGGCAGATGAGCACGTATCGGTCTTCGGTCAGCGTGGCACTCGAGAGCTCGGGGTGCACGTTGCCGGCAAGCGTGATGCCGAATTCGGCTTCGCGGTGCAGCACGGCATCGGCCACCGCCGACGATGCATGGTCGAGAATCTTGACCCGGTTGTGGGGGTAACGCGCCGCGTAGGTTTGCAGGACGCGCGGGAGGTACTGTATGCCGACAGTCGGTACACAGGCGATCGATACGTCGCCGCGCTGTGCGAGCCCGGTCTCACGGATTTCTGTCAGCGCGTCCGCCAGTTCGGTCAACAGCCGCCGCGCCTGCGGGAGAAAATTGCGACCCGTCGGCGTCAAGGCCATCGAGCGTGTGGTGCGCTCGATCAGCCGTACGCCGAGAAACGCTTCGAGTTTGCTCAGCCGCTGCGTGATCGCCGTCTGAGTGACGTGCAGCGCCGAGGCCGCCGCCTGAAAGCTGCCGCCGTCCGCAATCGCGACGAACGCCTGTACGCCGAGCGTATCGATTTTCATAAGCGGAACTGATCAATCGACCAAATAAATTCATTTTACGTGATCCCGGCCGCCACCGAGAATGCACCGTATCAGCGTACCGGGCGGCCGGCTCATGCCCGGTGAGACACTTCCACGGAGAGTCAGCATGAGCATGCAGACGGAGCAGTACGCGAAGCAGTACACCTTGTTCGAAAGCCAGCGCACCCGTCCGGTCAGGGACTTGCTGTCGGTCGTGCGGCTCTCGAACGTTCACACGGCCATCGACATCGGTTGTGGGCCGGGCAATTCCACTGAGGTACTGACCGAGCGTGTGCCGGGGGCATCGGTCAGCGGGCTCGATGCGTCGGAAGACATGTTGGCTGCGGCGCGCGAGCGCCTGCCCGACGTGCGGTTCGAGCTGGGCGATATTGCGAAATGGGACGCGCAAGGGCCCTACGATCTGATTCTTGCCAATGCCGTGCTGCAATGGGTACCGGGGCACGAGGCACTGTTCCCGCGCCTGATCGACAAGCTTTCGCGCGGCGGCAGCCTCGCCGTGCAGATGCCCGATAACCTCGACGAACCTGCGCACCGGATGTTGCGTGAAATTGCGGCCGATGAGCCCTGGGCAGCAAAGCTGCAAGGTGCGGAGCGGACGATGCGGCACGATGCCCGTTGGTATTACACGCTGCTTGCGCCGCATTGCACGCGTGTGGACGTTTGGCGCACCGTCTACTACCACCCGCTCGCAGGCGGCACCGATGCGGTAGTCGAATGGTTCAAGGGCAGCGCACTGCGGCCGTTTCTCGCCGCGCTCGACGGCGCCGAGAGCGAACGGTTTCTGGCGCGTTATCGCGAAGCCATGGCCGCGGCCTATCCGACCGAGCGCGACGGCACCGTATTGCTGCCGTTTCCGCGACTGTTTGTCGTGGCAACGCGTTGAAGCTTTAGTGCTTGCGCGACGGTCGCGACCGTCGCGACGATTGCCCAGTGGCGACCTCTACCGACTGCCTGGATTATCCAATGACGCACGCCTATTGTTTAGCGCGATGCTTTCTTGCGCAGCACAGGCTGCCGCTCGTCGCCTACGTATAGATTGCAATAGGGACACTGTCTTTCGTTTGTAATGCTCACTGCCGAAACGATCGTTCGGGGTGAAGTAGAATGTGCGCGTTGTCGATTTTTTGAATGCCAATTGAATAGAATCGGCGTTCGAGAAAGCGTTACGATGACGCGCGGGAGGAGGAAGCTTTCAGTGCCACCCCGCGTTGATATCATAATCAATTCATTCCGGGGGCGGAAGAATCAATGAAAAACAGCGTGTGGAAGCGTCGAGCCGGAAAATGGTTCGTCTTGATCGGCATTCCGATTGTATTGCTGGTGATCGGATTGTGGCAGCACGGACGTGCTCGAACGGATAGTGACGTCGCCGGGCAGATCGCCGAATACAAACATGTTTTACAAGCATTGGAAGCGTTGGAAGCACGCGATCCCTCGGCTTCGGTTGTGGTGGATGATCGAGGAGACAGGTACGCCGTTTCGCTCGTGAAAGACAACGTCCGCAAAGCGTTGGACGAGCTCGAATACGGAACGATGCAGCGCGTCACGCGCAGCTTGGAGCCGCTGTTGTCGGCCGTGACTGCCGCGTGCGGCGCGCTCGCTCTGCTGTGCGTGGCCGGCGGTCTGTTTTATCAGCGTCGGATGGCAAGTCAAGCCATGCGATCGCGTGAGCTGTTGTTGCAGGCTTTCACGCGCGGCAAGCGGCTGCTTCCGTTCTATATGGCGACGATGGTCGTCTTGCTGTTCGTTGCAGCGATCACGGCAATGCTGTTCGAGGCGATGCCCATACTGCGTCAGGACGAGAAAAGCAGCGGCGAGATCAAGATGTTGATGAGTTTCGCTGTGTTCGGCGGGTCATTGCTGGTTTACGGCGTGATGGTAATCGTCGGCTTGATTCGTTCCGCACGGCGCGCGACCGTTGCCGAGCCCATCGAGGTCCTGGGGCAGATGGCGAGCCGCGCGCACATGCCGGCACTCTGGGCGTTCGTCGAGCAAGTGGCCGAGCGGATAGGCGCTACGTTGCCTGACACGATCGTCGTCGGGTTGAACGAAGGTTTCTTCGTGACCGAACACCGTGTGCGCCTGACGAACGGTGAGCAGGTGCCGGCCGGCCGGGTGTTATATATGCCCCTGCCGTACCTGGCGTTCCTCGACGAGGCCGAAGTATCGGCTGTCATCGGTCACGAACTCGGCCATTTCATCGGAGAAGATACGCTTTATAGTCAGTACTTCTCACCGATCTACTCGGCCTCGATACGCGAGATCGAAGCGGTTGCCGGGAGCGATCGTTCGAACGGCGGTACGCACGCGGCGCTGACGCGGCCGGCGACCCTTTTCGGCGAAATGTTCCTGGCGAGCTTTCATGAGGCCGTGCGGTTTTGGAGCCGCCAGCGCGAGCTCGCGGCCGACGCAGTCGGCGCGCGTGCGGCCGGTGCGCCAGCCGTTGCGGCGTCGCTGCTGCGCATCGCTGCATTGGAACCCCATGTGTCCGAGGCGCTCGCGCGACAGTGGGACGAAGGCGGAACGCTACACGGTGGCGTGTTGGCACATGTCCGAGCGCTTGTTGCCGAACGCGGAATGAACGATCCGCGCGGGCGCCTCGAGAACCGCCAGGCGCACCCGACCGATACGCATCCCGAACTTGCGCAGCGGCTCGATGCGCTCGGCATGACGTTGAGCTCGGAGCTGCTGCAGCGTGCGATGGACGCGGCCGGCAGTGGCCTGCTCGCGGAGTTTGGCCTCGAGGCTCAGCCCGAGGATACCAGTGCTGCGCGGCCAGGCCCGGCTAGGAGCGTGGACGCTGCGTTGCAGGAGGAGCTCAGCGCCGTCGCAACGGAGCAGCGCCGTCAGAAGATCGAAGCGTTGACCGAGGCGGTGGGTGCCGCTGGGGAGCCCGTTGCAATCACCGAGCGGACACTCGGACACATCGTCGCATCGCTGATGTTGGGGGGCCTGGCGGCGGTCGGCGCATACGCCTTGGTTTCTCTCGACCACTCCGAGCCCCGGGCGATCGGGCTTGCGCTTGCTGTTGCCGTGCCACTCTGTCTCTGGTGGTGCGTAGCATCGTGGCGGCGTGGACGCAGCCCTGCTTTCGTCATTCGCCGGGACGGGCTGCAATTGTTCAATGTGGTAACGGTCCTGTCGTGGGCGATGGTCGACGACATCGATCTGAACGCGTTGCGGGGCACGCTCGTGGTTCATGTCAAACTCGTGCCTGAAACGTCCCTGCCATCGCTGGGCGTATCGCGTTTTCGAGGGTGGCATAGCCAAAAGAAAAACCTGTTGACCGTCAATCTGGTGGGGCTGGTCGGCAAGCGCGCGCAGGATGTAGTACAGCCGTTGTTCAAGTATTGGATTGCACATCAGGCACAGCTCGAACTGACGCGAATGGAATCGGGCCTTCCCTGCGATACCGAATCGGCGCGTTGAAGCTTTGCCTTGTGGCCGCTATTGATCGACTTCCTGTTTTGAGAGTTTCGATGTTCTACGATTTATTTGGTTCTGCGCTTTCGTTGTTTGGGATTGGACTGCATCTTGTCGTCGCCCTCTGTTTCGCCATTCACGCTGTACGCAACCGGCAGGACACGTACTGGCTCTACATCCTTTTCATGTTCCCGTTGATGGGGAGCATCGTTTACTTTTTTGTCATCTACGTGCCGGACCTGCGTCACTCGCGCACTGCTCGCGTCGCAACGAAGACGGCAATGCGCATTGTCGATCCGAATCGCGCTGTCCGTGAGGCGCGTGCCGACTTCGACCGTGCCCCATCGGTCCAGCACCGTATGCGCCTCGGCGAGGCGTTGCTCGCGGCAGGCGGCGATGCGAATGGCAAGGAAGCGCGTCATCATTTCGAGCAGGCCGCGCAAGGCGCATTCGCGACCGAGCCCGCGGTCCTGCTCGGGCTTGCACGCGCGCAATTCGCAGATGGCGACCCGTCGCTCGCTGCCAGAACGATGGACCAACTGTTCGAGCACAGCCCGGCTGCGCGTTCGCAATCGGTGCCCACGCTGCTCTATGCGCGCGCGCTCTGGGCGGCCGGGCAACCCCGCGCCCGCGAAGCGTTCGAGCAAGCCGTCATCCATGGCGACGATGCGTCCGCGCGCTGCTTGTTCGCCGAATGGCTCGCCGGTCAGAGCAGCGATACGGACCGTCAGCGCGCGAGAGCGTTGTTCGCGGAGATCGAGCACGACGCACGGCACTGGCCGCGTTTCGCGCGCGAGCACAATCGAGAATGGCTCAAGCGTGCGAAAGCCGGCCTCGCACGCGCGTAGCTTAGGCCTTGCCTACCAGAAAGATCGAAGCGGCGTCCTGCAACCGGTTCGCTTGCTCGTCCAGTGCAGCGGTCGAGCTGGCCGTGTGCTGGACGAGCGTCGCGTTGCGCTGCGTGAGGTCGCTCATCTGATTGACCGCAGCGTTCACCTGTTCGATGGCCTTGCTCTGCTCGTCGGATGCAGTGGCGATTTCGCCGACGATATCGGCCACGCGCTGGATCTGCACGGACACGCGTGACGCCACATCGTCGACCTGCGTTGCGCGCGCCGCGCCTTCCCGTACGGTCGTGATCGATTGATCGATCAGCGACTTGATCTCCTTCGCGGCTGTTGACGAGCGCTGCGCGAGCGAGCGCACTTCGCTGGCAACGACGGCAAAGCCACGGCCCTGCGTGCCGGCGCGGGCAGCCTCGACGGCTGCGTTCAGTGCCAGGATATTCGTCTGGAATGCGATCGAATCGATGATGCTCGTGATTTCGCCGATCTTGGCGGAGCGCTCGTTCATTGCGCTGATCGACTCCACCATCGCCTGAACGACCGTATTGCCGGTCTTCGCCATGGACGTGGCATCCTCGGCGAGCGCGTTCGCATGGCGCGCGTTCTCGGCGTTCTGGCGCACCGTCTCGGTGAGTTCCGTCATGACGGGCAGACCCAAGAGCTTGTTGATGGCGCCGCGTACCCCGCGCCGCTTCGGTTCGCCGGCGCGCAGCGTGATATGCGTCGTGCCGTGCCTGCTCAACTCGTCGTAGAGCGCCTGCGCAGACCCGGCTTGATCCGCGCTCGGGCGTGTCCCGACGGACATGTAGCCCGTTTTGCGCGTTCCATCGAAGAACGGCGTGACGCTCGTTGCGACCCAATACGCGCGGCCGTCCTTGCTGCGGTTTGCCCACGGTTCGTCGCGTGCAATCGTGTCCCACATGTCGGCGAAGACGGCGTCGGGCGTATCGGGGTGCCGGACGAGGCGCTGCGGCGCGCCGTCGGCTTCTTCGCGCGTGTAGCCGCTGATGGCGCAGAACGCGTCGTTGGCGTAGACGATGTTGCCGGTGAGATCGGTGCGGGTAATGATGACGTCGGTTTCGGCCAGGGCCAGCGATGCTTCGTTATCGGTGTGCGGCGTGTTCATGATGCTTCGACCTCGATTCGGGCGGTGCGTGCAACGTGCATCGTTTCTGCCGGGCGCGGGCCCGGGACGGATTGCAGTCCTGTGTCTGTTGCGCTTGCGGGAGCAGCAGCTGCGACGATGTTTCGACACCCTCTTACAGCACCAATGTGGGTGCGGCGAGCGATGACGAAGTGGTGAGAGCGTACGTAGCCGACACTTGAGCGGACTTGACCTGGGTCAAGGCGGGCGGGCTGCTGTCGCGTGTTGGCGACAGTATCGCGCGCGGGGAAGGGGGCCGTGAGCGCGCCGCGCACGAGCGGTCCGTATGCA
>CBJMQH010000224.1:0-8375 GCA_966431825.1 uncultured Trinickia sp. | reverse complement strand
GGGTCGGCCTGTACCTCGCATTTGCAGCCGCGCAGCGGCTCGGCGGCTCGATCGAGCTCATCGACGGCGAGCCGCGCGGCACGCGCGCATGTCTGCGTGTTCCCGTGGCCGGTGAAGAGGCCGGTGCACGCAGCGGTTCATCGTCAGCAGCGAATTTCAAGGAGAACGAACTATGAGCGATACGAACTTTCTCGTCATCGACGACGACGAGGTGTTCGCGGGGATCCTCGCTCGAGGCCTGACTCGCCGGGGTTTCGTCGTCCATCAGGCGCATAACGCGCAGGACGCGATCCGGCTCGCGAACGAGCACAAATTCGGCAACATCACTGTCGATCTGCATCTGGGCAATGATTCGGGGCTCTCGCTCGTCGCGCCGTTGCGCGACCTTCAACCCGATGCGCGCATGCTCGTGCTGACGGGTTACGCGAGCATCGCGACGGCGGTGCAGGCGGTCAAGGACGGGGCCGATAACTACCTTGCGAAGCCCGCGAACGTCGAGACGATCCTCGCCGCGTTGAAGGCAGAGGCGAGCGAAGAGCAAGCGGAGGCAGCAATCGAGCATCCGGCGCTGCTGTCGGTCGCACGGCTCGAATGGGAGCATATCCAGCGGGCGCTTGCCGAGAACGGCGGGAATATTTCGGCGACGGCACGCGCGCTCAACATGCACCGGCGCACGCTTCAGCGCAAGCTCGCGAAACGTCCGGTCAAGCAATGACGGCAGGCGGCGCGCCGGGTGCGGCGCGCTTGGGTGCGGCGATCCTCAGAGCGCGGCCAGGCGCTCGGTGACGAAGGTCCGGTTCAGCGGCCAGAAGTAGAATATGCGGCCTCTGTCGCCGGGGCGCTTGCGGCCGTCGTGGGCCGCATCGCGTTCGGCACGTTCAAATGCGGCCGACGCCAGATCCGGGCGCTCCAGTGCGGCGAAAATATTCGTCGCGAGCCATGCAGGGACGAATTCACGACGGTTCGTGAGACTGAATACGGCGCCGACACCTGCCACCAGCAACGATGGAATGGCGAGCGACACAGCGAAAAAATCGCCGAACGAATAAGCGTTGTTGAACAGGAAAACGACGCAATTGATCGCTAAAAGCGGGAGCGCGGCGATCAGCAAAAATACTTTCAAAGCCCATAGCAGGCCTTCCATCAAAAATGGGAAGCCGCATTTGCAGCCCGCGAACATCACGAGGGCCGTCTGATCGGCGCGCGCGATGGCGAGCAGCCGATTCTGTTCGTCGACGATGGCGCTGACTTCGTCGCCTTCGGTAAAGCACACGCCGCTCATCGGCCCACGATAGCGCACGCCGGCAATGCCGATGTCGAGCCAGTACGTGTGGTCCGCACCATGGGCGTTGGTTTCGGCCGCGTTTTCCGCGCGCGCGAGCTTGGCGCCCATGTCGGCCACGTAGCGCGATTGCCATGCACGCATGATCGCGTTGCCGCCATGGCGTTGAATCGCTCGAAAAAACGGAGCCAATGTATGGGCGAGGGTGCTTATTCCCGGCCCTTTTCTGTGGGCACGAACGTAGCTGCGTTCGATTGCGGAAATTTTTCCACTTATTGCGCGCAATTGAGTCGTCATTTAGTGCAATATTTTCCGAATACCGAAAAAGTAGACGGTGAAAGCGAATAGATTTGAATTATGTAGCCAGTTTAACCAGCTTCGCTTTCAAATGACGACTGCGGCTTCTGACAGGATGGTGCGAGTCGTGTGTGGGGACCGCGATTTCGTTTCAAAAGGCGGCCGCACGTGCACTGCACACGCGGCCGTCTGCTTACGCTTCTGTCGGCTCGGTGCCGGGGGCGGCGGGAAGCATGCAATTGCCTTGCATTCGCCAATTTCGAGGTAATGGATGGGCAGCGATCCGTTTTTCCGGTTTCGTGGGCGGCAGCGCGTAGCCCAAATAGCCTCGGTCCTTGAATGCGGGGAGTCCAACCGGGAGTTGTGCGGGATCGAGCGGCGCGCGGCTGTTGGCGTCGCTATACGAGAGGGCGAATTCGCGAGCCTGCACGAGCCTGAATTCGTTGCCGTCGTGCACGACGCCTGCACCGCGCTCGAAACGTTGCGGTCCGGCCGCCGGCCCCTCGAACGTGCCTTCGCCCGGCAGGCTGACCGCGCGGCAGACCTTGGTATCGTCTCGCTTGAAAAGGCCAAGCAATCCCTCGGTCTGTCCGGCGAGGGGGAGCAGGCTTCGGGCGTACGCCGTGTTCGAGTCGTAGCGGTCCTCGAGCGCGAGCTCGTTCCGGGCGAAGGCGAGGAGGCGCTGAATCGTGTCGCGCGTCAACGTGCCGGGCTCGGGTGCAAGCGTCGCGATGCGCTCGCGCAGCCTTTCGGCCTGCTCGGGCGTGACGAGGTTGAAGATGATGACACCCGTCCCATCGCCTTTGACGCCTTGCGGCGAGTCGTCTTTCTCGTTGCGAAAGACGACGCCGGTCCCCTCGATGATATTGCCGTCGTAGTCGCGCATCGGCAGCCCCGCGATCGATCGACCGTCGGCGTCGACCTCGCCGGGTGGGTAGACGAGCGGCTCGCCGTCCGGCAGCGGTGGTACGGGCAGCACGAACTTCGTCGCGCTGGAGACGACGGCGCGTGCGTCGGACATGTCGATATCGGCGCGACGCACGGCGCCGACCTTCGGGCCTTGATTGAGCGCGGGTGTGCTCGCACGCAGAAACGCTTCCCGGCTTTTCGCGCGCAACAGGCGGAAGTCGCGGCCTTTTGCGCGAACCGGGTCGGGCAGCGCAGGAAAACACGGCCGCGATTCGCGTACGCGCGGTTCGCCGCGGCTCCCGGAAGCCTGATCGCCAAGTCGCCCCGGCTCGGGGGCCGTCGGCTCGCCGTGCGCGCCGCGATTGGGTGGTTTGATCGGTGCCGTGATTTGCTCCTCGAGAGGTGAACGACGTCGCATTGTCTCGCAGCGCGCACCGGCGTGGCGGCTTCGACGCGAAGAGCGGCTACCCGCGCGCGAACGGCAGCGCATGCCGGCTGCATGCCGATACCGCAGTGGCGTTTTCTGCATTCGGTAGTACTAATGCATGGGCATTGACGCGATGCCTTGGCTCACACGCTTATCGATCTGGCCCAGGTGCGGCCGCCGGAGAATTGTCAGACCTGGGATTTACCCTTTTTCGCGAAGATTCCTGTCACCGGGGCTCAAGACCCCGCGCGCAGCCGACGATAACCCGGACAAGTACTGAAGATGTTCAGGCCAAGTCTCGCGCGAAGCCCGGCACGTCGAATCAGGCAGCGCGGGCATCACGCCAGGGGAAAAGAAGTGAGTCAACAACAAGCAACATGGTCACGCACGGCGGCGCCGGGAGAGGTGATCTATTCGGAAGGCTATGTCGGCAAGCCCGTCATCTACGTGATTACCGACGGCCGCGTCGAGTTGTCGACCCAGTGCGACGACAAGCGCGTCGTGCTGGCGACGCTCGGCAAGGGCGAATTCTTCGGCGAGGCGGCGCTGCTGCCCGTCGAGCCGCGTGCGTCCACCGCGAAGGCGCTGACGTTCTGCCAACTGACCGTGATCGAGGCCAGCGTGGTCGAGCACGAGCTCGAGCGCGCGTCGCCGCTTTTGCGCCACCTCGTGCGCACGCTGATCCGCCGCGAGAAGCGCAAGGACGATCTGCTCGCGACGTACACGCATGCGGATTTCCTGCCTGGCGTCGTGTCGTACGCGCACGTGCTCGCATTGATGGCGGGCGGCGTGGTTCGCGACAGCCGTGACGACCGGATGCGGCGGAGCCAGCCGGAGGAAGTCTCCGTATCGCTCGGCGAAGTCATCAAGAAGTGCCGTGCGATCGCCGGGCACTCGCGACTGCACGTGATGGCGATGCTCAAGCGGATGGAAAAGCTGAACCTCGTATCGCTCGACGCGGGCCGCTCCGAGTACCTGAGCCGCAACTCGGCCGACGAAGGGGCGCTCAGTCGGCAGTCCGTCACGTTCGATCCGGCGCGTATCACGGAGCGGGCCCAGCAGGTCGGCGACCGCGAGCTCGATATCGCGCTCACCTCCGAACTCGAACTGATCGAGCTGTCCGATCTCGAATCGCTGATCGGCGTGGAGCGCAAGGTCCTGTTGAACAAGCTCTCGAACGCGGAAATCGCAGAAGACGTATTCGCGTTCCGCAAGACGAACGTGCTTCACTACATCGAAGAAAAGGGCGTCAGCTACTTCACGAAGCGCAACGCACGCGCGTTGGCCGCACTCGAATCGCTGGCGGATCTCGAGTTCGTCGACCAACGCACGTTGTTCGACGCGTTGTCGGCGTTCGACACGTACGACATCGCGAAGCTCGTCGCATCGACGCCGGACACGGCGATCACCGACAAGCTCTTTTCGGTCATGACCGAGGCCCGCAAGAATGAGGTGTCCTGGGTCATGCGTCGCGATCTGAAGGTCGATCCGCTCGAAGTTCAGGATATCGAACAGCGCCTGATCGCCCATATCAAGACAATCAAGACGGCAGCCGCGCCCGCGCATTCCTGAGCGCGTCGCCCAGTCGCATCCTTGTTGACAGAGCCGGCCACTGCAGGCCGGCTCGCCCTCTGCCGACACGACCTGGCGCCATGCCGGCGGCTTTCCATACTGTGGGACGGACACGATGGACATACTCACCATCATCGGCGCGCTGGTCGGCGTGGTCGCGATCGTCTTCGGCTTCTCGCTCGAAGGCGGGCATTTTGCCTCGCTGTTCCAGCTCGAGGCACTGATTATCGTGCTCGGCGGTACGATGGGCGCCGTGATGATCCAGAACACGTGGGCGCGCTTCTTCGACGGCGTGCGGCAACTGCGCCTGGCGTTCGCCAAGGCAAAGGCTGTCGACCGCGAAAGCCTTTCGACGTTGCTCGAATGGGGCGATCAGGCGAAGTTGAACGGCATGCTCGCGTTCGAGGCGATGCAGACGGACGGCATCAACCCGTTTGCGAAGCGCGGGCTCGAATTGCTCGCCAACGGCGTGTCGACGGCCGTGCTCGAAGACGCGCTGCATCGCGAGCTCGAGGCCTACGAGCGCAACCGGATGGCGGCGGCCCGGATCTGGATGCAGGCAGGCGGTTATGCGCCGACCTTCGGCATCCTCGGCTCGGTGCTCGGCCTGATTCAGGTCACGGGCCATATTCTCGAGCCGTCCCAACTGGGCCAGGGCATCGCGACGGCGTTCGTTGCCACGCTCTACGGGCTTGCGCTCGCGAATCTGATCTTCCTGCCGCTCTACGGCAAGATCAAGGCGCAGGTCGACAGCGAGTTGCGTTTTCGCAAGCTCTACTTCGACGGGTTGCTCGCGATCTCGCGCCGCGAATCGCCGCAGATGATCGAGACGCGGCTCATCGGCGACATTCGCGACCGTGCGCGCGAAGTGCTTGCCTGAGTGCGGGCGTTTCGCCGCTTAAGCGAACGGACCTAAGGCCATGAGTCTACTTTTCGATGCGAAGCGCCACGTCGCGGGCAAGGACGAGGCGCAACATCACGACGGCGAGGCGCAGTCGGAGCGCTGGCTGATCTCGTACGCCGATCTCATCACCACGCTGATGGTGCTCTTCCTCGCGCTCTATGTATTGCAGCTCGCGAAGTCCCACGCGCTAGAGGTGAAGGTTGTCGAAGCGACGCACGCCGCCCATGCGGCAAGCACCGCGGCGAGCCAACCGGCCGCACCCTCGCAGGCAGATGCACAGCAGCGCAAGGAGCTGCTGGCTCAGCTGGGCGTGTTGCGCGAAGCAGGCCAGATCTCGCTTGCGCCCGATGCGCGCGGCGTGGAAGTCGCGATCAATGCGAAGCTGCTGTTTCGCGCCGGGGACGCGCATCTGCTGCCCGAGGCATACGGTGTGCTCGATCAGGTCGCGACAATCCTTAAACGCTATGCATCGCACGACCTGCTCGTCGAGGGGCATACGGACAGCACACCGATTGCCACGACGAAGTACGAGTCGAACTGGGAGCTTTCATCGGCGCGCGCAGGCGCGGTGGTGCGGTATTTCGCCGAGCGCGGGATCGAGCCGCATCGGATGGCCGCTATGGGCCGCGCCGACAACGTGCCGGCCGTCATCGGCGAGGACGCGGCGGCACGCGCCGCGAACCGCCGGGTGACGATCTATGTGCAGTACTGAGCGAGTCCAGTCCCTGCCCTCGCCCTAAGCGCTTTTACAGCACGTAGCGCGACAGATCTTCGCTTTGCGAAACCTCGCCGAGTGCGCGATCGACGTAGGCAGCGTCTATCGTCACCCGTTCGCCGCTGTGATTGCCGGCCGCGAACGACACGTCTTCGAGCAGCTTTTCGATCACGGTATAGAGGCGGCGCGCGCCGATGTTCTCGGTGCGTTCGTTGACCGAATAGGCGATTTCGGCCATTCGGCGAATGCCGTCCGGCGCGAAGTCGAGGGCGACGTCTTCGGTGGCCAGCAGTGCCTGGTACTGTTTCACGAGGCTCGCATCGGTGGCGATCAGGATCGATTCGAAATCCTCGACCGATAGCGAATCGAGTTCGACGCGGATCGGGAAGCGGCCTTGCAGTTCGGGGATCAGATCGCTCGGCTTGGACAGGTGGAACGCCCCGCTCGCGATGAACAGGATGTGGTCCGTCTTGATCATGCCGTACTTCGTGTTGATCGTCGTGCCTTCGACGAGCGGCAGCAGATCGCGTTGGACACCCTGGCGCGACACTTCACCGCCGCCCACTTCGCTGCGCGAGGCGATCTTGTCGATCTCGTCGAGGAACACGATGCCGTTCTGTTCGACGTTCTGCACGGCTTTCGTCTTGACCTCCTCGTCGTTGAGCATCTTCGACGCTTCTTCGTCGGTCAGCACCTTCAGCGCTTCCTGCACCTTCATCTTGCGGCGCGTTTTCTTGCCGCCGCCCAGATTCGCGAACATCGAGCGGATCTGCTCGGTCATGTCCTCCATCCCCGGCGGCCCCATGATGTCCATGCCGGCCTGCGGCAACTCGACGTCGAGCTCGATTTCCTTGTCGTCGAGCTGGCCTTCGCGCAGACGCTTGCGGAACGTCTGGCGCGTCGCGGGCTCGGCCGAGGCCTCGCCCGTCGCCGCACCGAATCCGACAGGGCGCGGGGCCGGCAGCAGGATGTCGAGGATGCGGTCTTCGGCCTGATCCTGCGCCTTCGTGCGCACCTTGCGCATTTCCGCTTCGCGCGTCTGCTTGACCGAGATCTCGATCAGGTCGCGCACGATGCTGTCGACGTCGCGCCCCACGTAGCCCACTTCGGTGAACTTCGTCGCTTCGATCTTGATGAACGGCGCATCGGCCAGCTTGGCGAGACGGCGTGCAATTTCGGTCTTGCCGACGCCCGTCGGCCCGATCATGAGAATGTTCTTCGGCGTGATTTCCTGGCGCAGCGGGTCGGCAACCTGCTGCCGGCGCCAGCGGTTGCGCAACGCGACGGCCACCGCCTTTTTGGCCTTCTGCTGGCCGATGATGTGTTTGTCGAGTTCCGAGACGATCTCGGCTGGGGTCATGGTGCTCATCGTGTTCTCGCTTACTCGATCGTCTCGATGACGCGGTTGTGGTTCGTGTAGATGCACATGTCGCCGGCGATCCCGAGCGCCTTCTCCACGATCTCGCGTGGTTCGAGCGCCGTGTTTTCCGCGAGTGCGCGCGCCGCGGCCTGTGCGTAAGCACCGCCCGAGCCGATCGCGCAGATGCCGCCTTCCGGAGCGAGCACGTCGCCGTTGCCGGTGATGACGAGCGTCGTTTGTGCGTCGGCCGTGATCAGCATCGCTTCAAGCCGGCGCAGCATGCGATCCGTGCGCCAATCCTTGGCGAGCTCGACGGCGGCACGCGTGAGATTGCCTTGATGCTTTTCCAGCTTCGCCTCGAAACGATCGAGCAGCGAAAATGCATCGGCCGTGCCGCCTGCGAAGCCGACGAGCACCTTGCCGTTGTAGATGCGTCGCACCTTCTTCGCGCCGCCTTTCATGACGATATTGCCAAGGGTCACTTGGCCGTCGCCGCCGAGCGCGACTTTGTCGCCGCGCCGCACGGAGACGATCGTCGTGCCGTGAAATTGCTCCATGGTGCTGTCCTCGAGAAAACGGGTAGGGCTGCGTTCGCAACGCACGTCGAGTCCATTTTAGGGCGCTCGCCCGATTATCAAGAGGGCGCCGGCGGCAAACTCGCGCGTGTCGGCGATGACCGGCGCAGGCACGCAGAGAGGGGCGGTAATGTTTGCCGCTCTTCGGCTAAGACGGGCGGGAAGTCGATGTCCCGGGGCAGCGCAGCGGGGGCGCCAAAAAACAAAAAGCGCGCGGTGTGCCCGCGCGCCTCGTACGAAGCAGCGAAAGTGCGCGGCGTAAGAACGCCGCGCGTGGCCGCCGGCGGCTCAGTCGCCGAACAACTTCTGACGCAGCTCGCGCCGCTCCTGCGCC
>CBJMQH010000223.1:0-8390 GCA_966431825.1 uncultured Trinickia sp. | reverse complement strand
GACCGCCATCAGCGCGATGAGCATGTACAGCAGGTAGGCGTCCAGGCGGCCGGACTGCAGGCGTTTGGCGGCCGTCACGATCGATGTGAAGAACCCGAGCGCGGGGCGGTAGAGGTAGGTCTCCACCACCTCCATGACGTCAGAGGCGTAGCGCAGGTGCGCGGCCAGAAAGC
Source organism: uncultured Trinickia sp. (assembly GCA_966431825.1). GTDB lineage: Bacteria > Pseudomonadota > Gammaproteobacteria > Burkholderiales > Burkholderiaceae > Trinickia. The sequence goes on along the minus strand of CBJMQH010000223.1, from coordinate 8,217 downwards.
TCGATACCTCGGCGACGTGGACCCAGGTCAGCAGCGCGGGATCGCTTGCGCGATAAGGCCGGCCGTCGGGTGCTGTGCCGGTTACGCCCAGATGAATCCGCTTGACGCGCTCGATGAGCGCCAGCGCATCGCTGCGGCTGCCGAACGTCGTGCCGGAGATGAAGGTGGCCGTGCGGCGCAGGCGGCCGAGGATGTCGTCGCGAAACGTCGAGTGATCCCAGACGCCCGCGAGCGCGAGCGGGTGCAACGCCTGCAGCAACAGCGCACTGATGCCGCCGACCATCATCGACGTGAAGTCGGCGTGTACGCGCCAGCAGACCGAGTCGGGCCCGAACAGCCCGGGGTCGCCGGGCGGAGACGAGTAATCGAGAGAGGGGCCGCCGCCGCCGGTCGTCAGGTGCGTGACACTCTCGGCCACGCGCATGCGCAGGCGTTTGGCGAGCGTACGGGCGGCGCCCGGCGCCTCGTCATGGGCGATGCCTGCGTGCTGGTCGGACATGATGGCCTCGCGACGATCCGTCAGCTTGCGTCGGTGTCCCAGAGGCTGCGCACGGGGCTCGACGCGTCGGGCGTGGCAAGCCCGAAGTGCCGATAGGCGGCCAGCGTGGCCACGCGACCGCGCGGCGTGCGTTGCAAATAGCCCTGCTGGATGAGATAGGGCTCGAGCACATCTTCGATCGTGTCGCGCTCTTCGCCGATCGCCGCTGCCAGATTGTCGACGCCGACCGGGCCGCCGTCGAACTTGTGCAGAATTGCTTCGAGCAGCTTGCGGTCCATCAGATCGAAACCGACGGGGTCGACATCGAGCAGCGCAAGCGCGGCATCGGCAACGCGGGCCGTGATATTGCCGTCGGCCTTGACCTCGGCGAAATCGCGGACGCGGCGCAGCAGGCGGTTCGCGATCCGCGGCGTGCCGCGCGAGCGCTTGGCGATTTCGAGTGCGCCTTCCGGGTCGATCTGCGCACCGAGCAGGGCCGCAGAACGACTGACGATGCGCGAGAGCTGATTGGCGTCGTAGAACTCGAGCCGCGCCACGATGCCGAAGCGATCGCGCAGCGGGTTCGTCAGCATGCCGGCGCGCGTTGTCGCGCCGACGAGCGTGAACGGCTGCAGGTCGAGCTTGACGCTGCGCGCGGCGGGACCTTCGCCGATCATGATGTCGATCTGGTAGTCCTCGAGCGCCGGATAGAGAATTTCCTCGACGACGGGCGAAAGCCGGTGGATTTCGTCGATGAACAGGACATCGTTCGCTTCGAGGTTCGTCAGCAACGCGGCCAAATCGCCCGCGCGCTCGAGCACAGGCCCCGAAGTCTGCCGCAGGTTGACGCCCATTTCACGCGCGATGATGTGTGCAAGCGTGGTCTTGCCGAGCCCCGGGGGGCCGAAGAGCAGCACGTGATCGAGCGCCTCGGCGCGGCGCTTGGCCGCTTCGATGAAAATTTCGAGCTGGCCGCGGACCTTTTCCTGTCCGACGTATTCGTCGAGCTGGCGAGGGCGCAGCGCGCGCTCGAACGCTTCCTCATGCGTGGAAGCCGGGGTGGCGGAGATGATGCGCTCCGCGGCGAGCTTGTCAGTTTCGATCATGCGCGTCATTGTACCGCGCGTGCCGGATCGCTCGGCGGCTGGCGAGGCACGGGCAGAGGCGGTAACGCGTCGCGGCCGGTACCTGCTGCCCGTGGCTTCCCGCGGGCGCTCGTCAGCCCTTCGACAGTGCCTTCAGCGCGAGCTTGATGCCCTCGGACACGCCCGTGCCGGCCGGAACGTTTTTCACTGCGGCAAGGGCTTCCTTTTCGGAGTAACCGAGCGCGAGCAGCGCGTTCAGGACGTCGGCCGCATGGTCGGATGCGGAGACGGTCGCGGCGGCTGTGCCGAGTTCCGCGCCGAGCTTGCCCTTCAGTTCGAGCATCAGCCGCTCGGCCGTCTTCTTGCCGATCCCGGGCACGCGCGTCAAACGGGCCGCGTCTTGCAGCGTGACCGCCTGCGCGAGTTCCTGCACGCTCATGCCCGAGAGCACCGCGAGCGCCATGCGCGCGCCGATTCCGCTGATCTTCAGCAATTCCCGGAAGGTCGTGCGCTCTTGCGTGGTGGCGAAGCCGTAGAGCAGATGGGCATCCTCGCGCACGATCAACTGCGTGAGCAGGATCACCTTCTCGCCCGTCGACGGCAGGTTGTAAAACGTGCTCATCGGCACGTCCACCTCGTAGCCGACGCCGTTACAGTCGACGAGCAGGTGAGGCGGATTCTTTTCGAGCAGGATGCCGGCAATGCGACCGATCATGACGGGTAGGGACGGTAACGGGAAAGCGCGAGTGTAGCGCACCGCGCCGCGCGTGCCGACCGGTGCGGCGCACGCGCGGTGTTCGTCTCCGCCTGCGCGGTGTTGCGCGACACGCGTCAGCCGACGAGCCTGCCGCGCCGCACGCGCAACCCCTTTTTCGCAAGCCCCGGGGCGAGCTCGCCGAGCGTGCCGAGCGTCGCGCCCCCGTGGGCGTGGCAGATCGCCATGCCGAGCGCGTCGGAGGCATCCGTGCCGGGCAGGCCCGAGAGGTTCAAGAGCCGAACCACCATCTGCTGCATTTGCTCTTTCGTGGCGCGGCCATAGCCGACGACGGCCTGCTTCAATTGCAGCGCCGTATATTCGGCCACGGGTACGCCGCCCGCGACGAGCCCGCAGATCGCCGCGCCGCGCGCCTGGCCGAGCAGCAGGGTCGATTGCGGGTTGACGTTGACGAAGACCTTTTCGATGGCCGACTGATCGGGCGCGTGCTCGCGGACCAGCGTCGTGATACCGGCGAAGATGGTACCGAGCCGGGAGGGCAGGTCGCCGTCGGCCGTGCGGATCACGCCGCTGGCGACGTAGGTGAGGCGATGCCCCGTTTGTTCGATGACGCCGAAGCCGGTGACGCGCAGCCCCGGGTCGATACCGAGAATTCTCATAAACGAAAGGCAGACGAAGTGCCTGCGATACTACAACGAAGGGCCGCACGCGCCTACGGCCCGCGATCGAAAGTGCCGACGATCAAAGCGGCTTGATGCCGGCGACACGATCGAACATCGTTTTCGGCATCCTGCGGTGCACCTGCGCCGCGACGAGCTGCTCGCGCAGCGTGAGTGTGCCTGCGCCGTGTGCGGCGAGCCTGTCTCCGATGCTGTGCAACGTGTGTTCGGCGCCCTTGCGCGAAACGGGGTGGTAGCGCAAGAGCCAACCGGCGATCTGCTCGCACGACCAGTTGAGCGCGAGCAGGAAACAGACTTCGTATTCGAGTTCGCTGAACGTCGTACCGAACAGGTCGACATCACCCTCGACTTTCTCGAGGCTGCAACCGGCGCCGAATTCGGACCGATAGTTCGGGAGGATGCGCGAGAAGGTGCCCATCTCGATGCGCGACGCGCTATAGATCGTGCCGAGGATGGCACGCGACGGTTCGTGCTTCATGACGAACTTGCTGAAGACGAGCGCATCGAGCCCATCGGCATACTCGTGGATGTTCAGGACGGCCTTCGTCCGTTTGCCGTCGCGGTGGCTCAGCAGATCGGCGTCCTCGCGCACGAAGCAGTCGGCAAAGCACGCGGTGCCTTCGCAAGGCATGTCGCGATCGAAGCGGCCCGTCGCATCGACGCCGCGCGGCAGGGCGACGAGCAACGCATAGGCGTCCGTTGCAATCAGGTGGCGCGAATCGATGTCCTTGCCGCCGATGATGGCGCGCGACCGCGACGAGATCTTCATGATCGATTGCCGGAAGCGCTCGACAAACCGCTGATGGTCTTCGGTGTATTGCGCGGGGGCGACGAGGCGGTAGCTCACGGGCACGCTCCTTCGGTAGACAGCGGGAAGAGCGTGGGAGCTTGCCAGCAGGGGGCCGATATCCGGTTCGATCGGGGCCCGAAATAGGACGAATGGAAGGGGGAACAGCAGGGTGATCGGCCCTTTCGGGCCGATCGTGCTTCGGTTTAGTGGCGGAAGTGACGCACGCCCGTCATCAGCATCGCGATGTTGTGCTCGTCGGCTGCGGCGATGACTTCATCGTCGCGCATCGAGCCGCCCGGCTGGATGACGCAGGTCGCGCCCGCTGCAACGACGACGTCGAGGCCGTCGCGGAACGGGAAGAACGCGTCCGACGCCACGGCGGAACCCTTCAGCGAAAGGCCGGCGTTTTGCGCCTTGATGCTTGCGATGCGCGCCGAGTCGACGCGGCTCATCTGGCCCGCGCCCACGCCGAGCGTCATGCCTTTTCCGCAGAAGACGATCGCGTTCGACTTCACGAACTTCGCCACGCGCCACGCGAACAGCAGGTCGTCCATTTCCTGCGGCGTCGGGTAACGCTTCGTCACGACGCGCAGCTCATGCGGCTGCACGTTCTTCGCATCGAGCGACTGGACGAGCAGCCCGCCGCCGACGCGCTTGAAGTCGAACTGGTTGTGGCCCGTCCCCAATGCGATTTCGAGCAGGCGCACGTTCTGCTTCGCCGCGAAGATCTGCTTGGCCGCGTCCGAGAACGACGGGGCGATCAGCACTTCGACGAATTGCTTCGCAACTGCCGTGGCAGCGGCTTCGTCGACTTCGCGATTGAAGGCGATGATCCCGCCGAACGCCGAGGTCGGGTCGGTCTGGAACGCCTTCGAGTAGCTATCGAGCGCATCGGCGCCGACGGCCACGCCGCACGGGTTTGCGTGCTTGATGATCACGCACGCCGGTGCATCGAACGTCTTGACGCATTCCCATGCCGCGTCGGCATCGGCGATGTTGTTGTACGAGAGTTCCTTGCCCTGCAGCTGGCGATACCCGGCCAGCGCGCCGGCCGGCATCGCGAGGTCGCGGTAGAACGCGGCCGACTGGTGCGGATTCTCACCGTAGCGCAAATCCTGCACCTTTTCGAAGGCGACGTTGAGCGTAGCCGGGTAGGTGTTGCGTGCGTTGTGCTGCAGCGCTTCGGTGAGGCTCGTCAGATAGTTCGTGATCGCGCCGTCGTATTGCGCCGTATGCGCGAACACCTTCGTTGCAAGGCGGAAGTTCGTCTTGTAGCCGACCGTGTTGCCGTTCGCGCGCATCTCGTCGAGCACCGTCGCGTAGTCGGCCGGATCGACCACGACGGTCACGTCGCGGTGGTTCTTGGCCGCCGAACGCAGCATCGTCGGACCGCCGATGTCGATGTTCTCGATGGCGTCTTCGAGCGTGCATTCGTCTTTCGACACGGTCGCAACGAACGGGTACAGGTTCACGACGAGCAGATCGATCGTCGGGATGCCGTGCGCTTCGAGTGCGGCCATGTGTTCGGGCAGGTCGCGCCGGGCAAGAATGCCGCCGTGCACCTTCGGGTGCAGCGTCTTCACGCGCCCGTCGAGCATTTCGGGGAAGCCGGTGTAGTCGGCAACCTCGGTCACTTGCAGACCGGCGTCGGCCAGCAGTTTCGCGGTGCCGCCCGTCGACAGGATCTTGACGCCGAGTGCCGACAGCGATTGCGCAAATTCGACGATGCCGGATTTGTCGGAGACGGAGATGAGCGCTTGCTTGATCATGATGAAATCGAAAGCCGAAAAAAGACGAGGGTGGTGCGCGCGACTACAGCAGCCCGTGCTGTTGCAACTTCTTGCGCAGCGTATTGCGGTTGATGCCGAGATATTCGGCGGCCAGCGACTGGTTGCCGCCCGCCTGCTCGAGCACCACCTCGAGCATCGGTTTTTCGACGCACGACATCACCATTTCATAGACGTCGTGCGGATTCGCGCCGTCGAGATCCTGGAAGTACATGCCCAGGCTGTCGCGCACGCATTGTTCGATGTTGTGCTTGCTCATGCTGCTAAAGGTTCGTTTCGGGGCCGCGCGCCGGTCTTGGTTGCCTCGTCGTCAGTTCCGTCTTCCACGTAGACGAGCCGGTCCGAGAGCGCCTCTTGCGCGTCGAAGAAGGCATTGACGGCGACGAGTTGCTCGCGCGTCGTATCGAGCGTATTCATCCGGTGCCGGAACGCGTTGGCGCCGGAAAGGCCGCGAGTGTACCAGCCGATGTGCTTGCGTGCAGTACGCACACCGGTGAATTCGCCATAGAACGCGTAGTGGTCTTCCAGGTGCTCGTTCATCACCTGCCGAATTTCGGCGATGCGCGGCGGCGGAAGCAATTCGCCCGTTTCCAGGAAGTGCGCGATTTCGCGAAAGAGCCACGGGCGACCCTGCGCGGCGCGGCCGATCATAATCGCGTCCGCGCCCGTTGCCGCAAGGACGGCTCGGGCCTTCGCCGGGGTATCGATGTCGCCGTTCGCCACAACCGGAATCCGCACGGCGTCCTTGACCGACGCGATCGTCTCGTATTCGGCTTCGCCGTGATAGAGGTCGGCCCGCGTGCGGCCGTGTACCGTCAGCATCGAAATGCCGGCATCTTGCGCGAGGCGTGCGACGCGCACGGCGTTCTTGTGCGCGCGATCCCAGCCCGTGCGGATCTTGAGCGTGACGGGCACCGCATCGGGGCCCACACCGACTGCGCCGACGACGGCCTCGACGATTTGGACGACGAGCGGCTCGTTCTGCAACAACGCCGATCCCGCCGCGACGTTGCAGACCTTCTTGGCCGGGCAGCCCATGTTGATGTCGACGATCTGCGCACCGTTCGCCACGTTGTAGCGCGCGGCCTCCGCCATCATGGCCGGGTCGGCCCCCGCGATCTGCACGGCGATCGGCTCGACTTCGCCCGCGTGATTGGCGCGGCGCATCGTCTTCTCGCTTTTCCACAACTGCGCGTTCGACGCGACCATTTCCGACACGGCGTAGCCCGCCCCCAGCCGTTTGCAAAGCTGGCGGAAAGGCCTGTCCGTCACACCGGCCATCGGGGCGACGAACAGATTGTTGCGCAATGCGTGCGGGCCGAGTTGCAGCGGCGTGAGCGGCGTGGGCATCGTGGGACTTCCGTCTGCACGCGCGAAAATCGGTGGGCAGACAGACGAAAAGGCGACTAGGGAAACGCGCATTTTACCGTAAGCGGGAACCGCCCGGCGGTTCGTTCGGTCGCGGCGGCGTTTGCGCTAACCCGGCGCGCCGTCAGTGGCGCTGCCCGAACATCATCTGGCGCGCGAGTGCGGTCTTGGCCGGCGGAACCAGTTCGAGCGCAGCGAGCGCGAGTCCGCGCAGCGCGGAGAGCGGCGGGAATTCGACCGTGAACAGACGCGCGAGCGTATCGGTGGCACCGATCGTCAGGCGTCGGTCCACATTGCGCCGCCGCGCAAACGCCGCGAGTGCGGCCGGCGTCGGACCCTGTTGCGAGAGCGCGTCGGCGAGCGCGTGTGCATCGCGCAGGCCAAGATTGAGGCCCTGGCCCGCAACGGGATGCAGCGTCTGAGCCGCATTGCCGATGACTGCCGTGCGCGCGTCGGCGAGCGTTGCGGCGGCGGTGAGCCCCAGGGCGAATGCCGCACGTCCGCGGATCGTCTCGAAGCGGCCCATGCGCGAGCCGAACGCCTCGCCGAGTTCCGCGAGCAGGGCTGCATCGGTCAACCGGCCGCGGCGCTCGGCTTCCGACGGGCGCATACACCAGACGAGTGCGTAGTCGGCATGACGAACGCCGCCCATCGGCAGCAACGCGATCGGCCCTTCGGTCGTAAACCGCTCCCAGGCGACGTGCGGCTGCGGCGCCGACACCGTGACCGTCCCGACGATGGCCGTCTGGTCGTAGTCGCGCGTCGCATGCCCGGTGCCGAGCTTCCCGGCGGCGCTTGGGTCGGTTTTTGCTTGCTCGGTCCCGGGCAACTGCCGCGCCAGGGCGCGCGCGCCGGCGTACACGCCGCCCTCGGCGTTCACGAGGATGCGCGTGCGCAGCGTCCGCCGCACGTGCGCGCTTTCGAGCGTGAGCGTCACGCCGTCGCTGTGATCGTCGCCGGCCTGCGGCGGGAGCGCAATGCTCGACGTGAACCAGTGAGTGGACGTGTGCTTGACCGCCTGTGCGAGCGCATGGACGACGCCGCCGTAGCGCGCCACGTAGCCGAGCGCGGGCAACCCGTGCTCGTCGCGCTCGATCAGCGTGCGGCCGAAATGCCCGCGTTGCGAGACGTGGATCCGCTCGATCGCATGGGCGTCGGCGGGCCATGCGCCGAGCGGGTCGAGCAGCATGCGGCTGCCCTCGGAAATCGCGATCGCGCGCGGGTCGCCTGCACTCGCTTCCGGATCGCGTGCGTCGACGAGCGCGACACGCAGCGCGGCGCTCGCGCTGCGTCGTGCGAGCCAGGCGGCAAGCG
>CBJMQH010000222.1:0-8396 GCA_966431825.1 uncultured Trinickia sp. | reverse complement strand
CTGACGATGGTGCGCAAGAGCGAGCTGACCAACGCGACCTGGAGCGAGATCAGTTCTACGTGCTGCCGTCGCGGCGACTTGATCAGAGATTCCCTAGATCGGTATATCTATGCAAATTTGCGAACCTCTTGTGAGGCGACACGGCCGGCCAATCTGCTTGACGCTATTCGGGAACGCGCAATTCCCGGCACAGGAAGCGCCGAGGATGTCGCTTCGGCGATCGAGGCACTCTCTCAGGGAAGGTGCGTAAAGTTTATCAAGCCCGAAGACAGGTAGCTCTCTCTCAATTGCATGACCTCGCACCAAGCTTGGTACACGTCGTCACTGCGACCGTAAAAAATTTCCGCGTGCCTGATTACGTCGTCGACGTCCTTCCCTTGCTTGTCCTTGAACGCTTGGAAGTGACTAAAAAATAAGCCTCTCACGAGCAGCTGCGCCGTCTCTCCGCGCTCGGCAGATTCGAGCATCATGTCCATCGCCCGAGTGCCCACGGAACCGCAGATTGCGTTGATCGTCGTCTCATGACCTATCTTGACTTTACTCATTCCGTTATATCGTTCGTGGGCGCTGGTGAGTGCCGCATAGACCTGCAACGCATGATGTATTGTCTGGGCGCCGTTGCCGGATGCTGCGATGTCGACAACCTGAGCATCGGAAAAGCCGACGCCCCGCAGGGCGCCAAGGTACTTGTGCTCGTGTAGCTCGGCGAGTGCCGCGGCGCCCCCTTCACTGCCGGCAATTCGCCCTATATCCTCGAACGAAAACCCTTCTGCGGCCAGGCCTCGAAGGGATGCTGCGGGCGCATCGGGGTACCGCGCTTTGAGCGCGAGAAGCTCATGTGCGGTCGATCGGTCGACGCTCGCAGTAGCTCCCGACGGCCGGAATCGGGCATCTACCGCCGACGAGCCCGACTGATCAATGCTGCGTCGAGCCGGCGGGTGAGAGAGCCCTTGCAATTGGGGGCTCGCCGTTTGCTGCGAGGCACTTGCCCCACCAGCATCGACTCCATCTGGTTCGTCCTTATCGGGGGGATAACTTGGGCCAGTCCTCGAAAGACCCGTCAAACGCGAAGCATCACTCATGACGATTCCACCTTTGCAGGCGCTGCCACTATAGGAAATAAACGATCACATCGACGCGAGCATCTGTCAAACTCAAATGCGAAGTTAAGTTCGCCGCGACGCAAGAAATCGCTGCAGGGCGGTATCGCAAGGCATTAGGGAATCTCTGATCAAGTCGCCGGCGCTCGAGGCTGGTTGGTAAGATGAGCGTCGCTGGTGCAGCCGCTCATCACGGGGTTGAAAACGCGCGACGCAATCATGGTCGACGCCTGGCGCAATCGTTTCGACCAGTCCAGCCCGACGCCATCACCTCCAGCCCTGATCATGGCCTGTCGTTGAGACGGGCGCGCGTTCAACTTCAGGCCGAGTCCTCACTTTATTTCGCCAAATGCCCCAACTTTACTTCGGCGGACGGGTTTCGCCCTATTGAGGCAGGCACACTGGAAGGACCCTTCGGGGCGCCAGTTTCGAGCGCGAATGACTTGCCCGCCCGGGTGATCCCGCGCGATGGCGTTGAATTCGTCGGGCGTTCCCGCGCGCAGCGCCGAGTCCAGCAACGCGCTGCACGCTCACGGCCGCACGATCGGCCATGGCGTGCGGGCGAGCGATGCGCCGGACGCGCCGCCGGCATGCACCGGCACAAGCCAATATGCGATCGCCTGGGCCGAAGGCGAAGGCCCGCGCATCAGCAATCTGCATCCCTGGGTCTCCCCGTATTGACGCGTCCTCTACAACAGATCGAAAGCCTTCGCACAATCTTCATGGATGTTTCTCGCACCCAATCGTCGTCCTCCGCGTCCTCTTCCTCCGCTTCTTCCTCCTCCTCTTTAGCGCGTACCGACGCGTCGAGGACGCAGGATGCAGGCGGCTCGACACCCGCCCCACCGGCGTCCGCTGTCCCCGCCTCGGCCCTTTTGACGCCGCTGCGGGATCTCTCGATGATGTCACGGCCCACCCGTTCCGCGGCAGGCACGCCGGCGCCGCGAGCGACGTTGCCGCACGCATCCGGCTCGCGGCTCGGCGTCACAGGCAAGCGGGCCGGCGCCGCGCTCGTCAAGGCAGTCCGGGACAAACGGGGCACCTGGTCTTTGCTCGAGCCGGATCTGACAGGCTTGAGCGAAAGCCGCTGCGACTGGTTGCTGCGCACGAGGATGGACATCTGTGAAGCGTGCCACGCGCTATTCACCCATCGGGCCAGCCTGCCGCGCTTCGAGGCCATCCGCCTGATCAGCGATCGGGAATTAGAAGACACTTACGCCTGGCTGACCACCCATATTCGCGATGAGATGTCCCGCTTGACGTTGATCAACCACGAGTCGCGCGTGCGGCCGCTCAACGATGTGGTCACCCTTCTCTGGAGACATCTGCCGACGATCCGCAACACCGGCGAACTGCTCGACGAACAGATGCTCGCCGGATTGCGCGACCACGTTGCCGCCATCATGGAGCATCGGCCGGCTTTCATTGAGCAATGGAGCGCGAACGCATTTCCCGGGATCAAACTGTTCGACATCGAAGCGTCGCTGGAAGCGAATCTGCCGAACCTCCCTCTCCAGGACAAAGCGGCTGTCGAATGCAATCGCCGGCTCAGCGCGGCGCTGATCGCCCCGTGCAGACTTCAGATCATGCGCGCGCTGGCCGACAGTGAAACCATCAACTTTGCCGTCCGTGCCCGTTTTCTCGATGGGCCCGGGTCAGAAAAGCTTCTTGGAGAAAACGGGCTCGTGGCATTGATGGAGACGTTCGGCAACGACATCTGGCTTGCGTCCGAATCGATCCGTGATGAATTGTTAGCATGGGACTGGGGACCTGCTGTTGCCGACAGCGCCTTGATCGTGCTGGACGGGCTGGTTGCGCGGCTCACGGAATTCGCGGCGGGGCTCGACGCGTGGCTGGACGAGGCACGGCACGATCCCGATTTGGCGACTTTGCCGCTCGACTCATGCAAACCGCTCGTCGAGATCGCTTGGCTCGTGGCGAATGACGCGCTGCGGCTGCTCGGGTTCTTAAGGCCGCCGCACGCGAGCCCGGCGCCGGAAGAAGATGTTGTCTCCGCGGCAGTCGAGCCCCGCACAGTAGCGCCGGCCCCCGCTTCAGCCTCATCGTCCCCCCGTAGTGGCAAAGGCAAAGGGAAGAAGAAAGCCAAGGGTAAACCGGCCCGCTCAGCCGCGGCTTCTCAGTCCGAACGAAGCGAGCCACGCGAACCAAGCGGGCCGGCGCAAACACAGGCGCCGCGCTCGTCACGTGAAGCGCCTACTTCGTCGGCGTCGGCGGCGTCTGCCGCCGCTTCCGCTCTCCAGACCGGTCCCGAGACGCCTGCAACAGACGGGCTGGCCCGCACCGAGTTGGGCACCTATATGCTGGTCAAGGCTGGCCAAGCGCAAGCAGCCGTCCCTTCAGCCGCACCCTCAGCCGCCCCGGTCCGTGCCGGTCCGCCGACGCCTGATGAACTCGCCGAGCTCCTCGCGCGAGTCGACAGGCTGCTTGCCTTCGACCTCTCCGCCGAGCAGCGCAACGTCTCTCAAGCGCGCCGCTCGCTCTCGCCCGAGAATGCCGAGTATGTGACCGGCAACGTCATCGAGCGCCTCACCCGCCAGGCCGTCGACATGCGCGCGTGCCTCGATGTACTCGACGTCCCACGCCAGCGCTGGGGACTGACGGCCGCCCAGGCCGACGACGTCCATGGCAAGATCGAGCAGCTTCGCTCCATGCAGGCCCAGGCCGAGGGCGTGTCCCGCTCGCTACGCGAGCAACTGCACGCCGATACGCTCGACCATGTCAAGCGCTATCCCTTCCCGACTCAGCGACATGTCGAGCGCCTGCTTGCCGAAGGCGCACTCGCGCCGGCCGGCACCGTCACGCCGTTGGACGGCGAACCCGGCACGCTGTTCGAACTCAAGCTTCAGCCTTCGCCCCTGCGCAACGGCTCGATGCCCCGCCCGATCTGGCTGCACGTCCACACCAAACGCCCCGTGCGCGCGCGCGAACTCGCCACGCTGCGCGATGCCACGTTTGTCGCTACTCACGTCAAGTCCGACGAGCAGCGCGGCTACAACCGCGATTGGGAAGACGCGCGTGCAAGGGAAGGCCACGAGAATGTCGTGGTCCATCGCGGGAAGCTCACCGCCGCGTTGTGCCGCAGGCTGCTCGCGCAATGAAGACAACGAACTGCGCCCCAGCGCACGATCGCGTGGCACCGTATGTCACCTGATGGGAGGCGCGGCGGGCTAAACGAAAATCCGCTCGTCCAGCGCCGCTTCGATCCACCCGAACCCGATGCGCTCCTGTTCGAGCCGCAATCCGTGGCGAATCCGGTTGCGGACGCAAGCCTGCGCGCATTCAGCCTGGAATCCTAGGTGTGCTTAAATTCGCGCTTAGTGCGGCTGCAAAGCCGATGAAAGATAGTTGATGAAAGTTCAATACGGAGAAGATGTGGCGAATCACTCTGGCCCCGAGTCATGCGGCATGCATCGTGAGGTGCAGGTCGAAGCGTTGACAGGGGAAACCGGCAGGCCAGCCATTGAGCCGCGAAATAATTACTCTGGGATGCCGACGCTGTTAAGCGAAGCGGAAGGCAATACGGTACACGACGCTAATCGCAAGCCGTGTGCTGATCCCGCGCGGTCGGAGACCCTGCGCATGTCGGGAAGTCTTTCATACGGAAGCAGCGAGATCTCATCGGTGTCCGGTGCAGGTGGACCGGACGGGACTGGGAAGGTCAAGGCCGTCGCAGTTTCCGGGCGTGCTCGCATTGGGAGTGGCTAGCGCTCCGTTCGAGATTTGAGTTTCTCTACGCCCGTGCGTCATATAGCGTCAGTATGGCGCCCATACCCAAACCTACTGCGAAGACCGCAGTCGCCATGGCGATTGTCCCGCTCGTAAGCATCAAAGATGCGATCGGCACGACTGACAGTATGACGACGTTGTTGAGCGTCTCGGCAGTTGCCAAGACCACGCCTTTGTCGCTATCCGAACGTTCGGCTAGCACGGTCGTGGCGGAGGGGGCTCCAGCCCCGAGGGCCGCGCCCCACGCCGTAAGGCAGGCAAGCGCGCCGAACATCGGCAAGGGGAGAAGATTAAATGCTGCGACGGAGGCGATTAAAAGACCCGTTACGACGATCAGCGAACGCTCCTCGCTGCCAGTCAGGCGTCGCAACTTCCCGGCCGACAGATTGCCTATTCCGAGGCCGATGCCGAACGCGGTCACGCTCATCCCGACATGGGCAATGTCGAGCTGATAACGCTGGCGCAACACTTCTCCCGATAACAGGAAAGCGGACACGCCCGTTCCGTTCCATAAGCCTTTTGCGAGAAGCGGACGCGTGACGTTCGAGTTGCGGAGCCACCGGAAGCCGTGGGCTTCGCGCGTCGCGACGACAGTGTGCCGTTTCGGCATCGTCGCTGTACCGATCAAGAACGAGACGATGCAGCCGATCGACATTAGCAGGAAGGGTGCCCGCCAGCCGATCCAGGTGGTCAGCAAACCCGCTATCGCAGGGCCGAGCGCGATGCCCAACGTCATGCCAAGCATCACGGCCCCCATCGCGGACGCATGGCGCGCGCGCGGCACGACCTCGGAAATCAGGGCGAAGGAGGTCGGAATGATGACTGCGGACGCGAGACCGCCAAAAATCCGCAGTGCGATCGCAACGCCGAGCGTCGGCGAGAAGGCAATACCGACTCCATCGATCGCAAAAGATAGCAGCGCGATCAGCAGGAGACGTCTGCGATCGATCCGGTCGGACAGATAGCCGAGGAACGGCGCGGTGATGGCATAGGCGCACGCGTAGCTCGAGATCAGCCAGGCGATGTGGACCTGGTCGGTGCCAAATGCATCGCTGAGGGGACCCAGCATCGCTGAGAGCATGAACTCGCTTGCGCCGACGAAGAACCCCGACATCGAGAGGACCGACAACAACGTGCGCTCGTTATCCGCACTGCCTATGGCTTCTGAAGATGACACATCTGTTCCCAGTAAGAATTTGAAATTGGCCGAACATGGGTCCGGGACGGAGTAAGCGACGGCGTTGATGGATTGCCGAGGGGGAGGGGGCGATCGGAGTTCGAGGCGAAATGAAAGAAGGATTAGTCAGTAAAGCCCCTCAGTGTCGCGGTCGTAGGTATTGGCCAGGATCTTGTCAAGGAACGTGTTGAAATCGGCTGCCAGCACCAAGCCGACCTGCGGGTCGAGCCGATACAATCCCTCGCATTGCGCTGCATCCAGGTTGCTGTCTGCAAACAGGGCATAAGAAAACCGGTCGGGGACGCCTTCGGGCCGTGCCTGCTGTTCGACGACGCGATGCGCGACCGCCGCAACGGGCGTCCGCGTGTCCCTCGTGAGGATCTCGATGGCGCACCCGAAATTCATGATGAAGGCGTCCGGCCGCGGAACGATCGGCAACCCATTGGCGGCCACGCCGAACTTCGAGACCGCGTTCTAGCGAGCGCAGCATCGTGATCCATCCGGAATCTTTGTGAATATTCAGGCCGCGTGCGCGGATGTGCGGCCTGAAATGATTGAACGTCAAATGGTAGGTTCCTCTACCCGACAGGATGCCGCCTGTCGCCTTCTCGAGGATCTCATGCGGCAGGTCGAGCCGTTCGAGGATCGCCCTGATGATCGCCACCGAGAAGTCCCGCATCTTGCGCGCCTGGTGTGATAGCGCGGCTGGAAACACCTCGTTCCAAAAGCGGGCCTCCAGAAAGAACTGTTCGACCTGGTCGGCTTCGCGGCAGTAATACCCCTCGCGCTCGGCGAGCTGCGCGACGTCCCATGCGCGAAAGCCGCGGTATTCGTCGTCGTCACCGCCACTGCGGTCGAGATAGAAATTGGCCGCGAACCGGTCGCCCGCCGTCAGATCGAATCCGTCCGGCTTCTTTAGGAAGAAGAAGCCGTCGGCGACCGCTCTGTCGAATCCGTCCGCGGTATCGAAGATCAGTTCCCGGTCGTCGAGCCGTGCCGCAGCCCACTCATAGGTATCCAATGCGTTCATGTTCGTGTCTCCGGAGTGTTCAATTCAGAGCAGATGTTCGACACCGTCGTAGGTGCGCGCGACTTCCTGAATAGCGAAATCCTTCACCGACTGGACTCGAACCGGCGCGTCGCCTTGATACTGATAGATATCGCCGCGAAGATCGCTGTCGAGGAAGACGAGGTAGGACACGCGCTCCTGGCGGTCGCGTCGGCGGATCGTCCGCGCCACGCCGTGGATGTTGGCTCGCACGGGCTTCGGCAGACGCTCGGTCAGGACCTCGATCGAACTTCCGAAATTGATGATGAAGTAGCCGGCTTCCGGATTGATGGCGCGCAGGCCGCCATCGATATATGCGAGCAAGCCAGGCGCGGTCGAGCGGAGCACGGTGACCCAGCCGGAGTCGCGGTGGAACTTCGAGCCGCGTACTTGTTTGTTTGAACGGAAATGATTGAAGGCGAACATCTGGTGACCGCGTTTCGCGGTGAGTCCACCGGTTAGCTTGTCCCACTCCTTCTCGGGAATGCCGAGATGGCCGAGCGTGGCGCGTAGGATGCCGATGCCTGACATCGCTTCGCCGGTGTGCGCTACCGCAGCGGGCAGCATGCCCCAGTTGCTCCGTTCGATGTAGAAGTTTTCCCACTGATCGTGCTCGCGATCGAAGTACCCCTGGTAGTCGCCAGGCACGATGCAGTTGCGGTATCCAGTGTAAGGCGCCAACTCGCCACCGGCACGCGGCTCGAAGTCGACGTCGCTTGACCCAGCGCCAATGCCGTCCCGGCAAAGCTCCAGGCTCCCGATTGACAATCGAGTGGGAGTAGGGGGCTGCCGGTGGATGCAGCCATTATGTCGTGGTCCATCGCGGGAGGCTCACCCCCGCGTTGTGCCGCAGGCTGCTCGCGCAATGAAGACAACGAACTGCGCCCTGGCGCATGATCGCGTGGCACCGCATGTCACCTGATGGGAGGCGCGGCGGGCTGAACGAAAATCCGCTCCTCCAGCGCCGCTTCGATCCACCCGAACCCGATGCGCTCCTGTTCGAGCCGCAATGCGTGACGAATCCGGTTGTCGCGTAGATCGTCAAAGAGTTCGCGCTCCTGCGCCGTGAGTCGCGGCAGATCGCGAACAGCTTGATCGCCTTCATTTACCCAGAACACTTCATGTGCCATCAGTGTCGCGCGGTCCATCAAGAACGAGACGACGTGAGGGCGACTGCGGAACATCGGGAAACGCCAAAAAATGCTCGATCGGCGGCGGTTGAGTGGAGCCGAGCACCGCCATACCGCCCGCTTCCCAGCGGTTGGTATGCCACTGTTGGCCGACGACGGCTTCTTCGCCGCGCTGGCAATGCGTCATCATCGCG
>CBJMQH010000221.1:0-8400 GCA_966431825.1 uncultured Trinickia sp. | reverse complement strand
AGGCTGGCGGCCGGAGCGACGCGCTGACCGTCAGCGTCGGCTGTGCGACGGGACTTCGCGCGACGCACGCTTCGCTGCTAGAGCTGACCAACGCTGCGGACATGGCGCTCTACGAAGCGAAGCGCCGTGGGCGCAATTGCGTCGTCGCTTCCGGCGAGGCCGGCGGTTAGACGGGCGCGGCGCAGTAAGGACGGTTCGGCGCCTATCGACGCAACTGCTCGTCGATCGTCCTGGTCAACGGCGAATCGACTTCCCCCGTATGCTTGGTCTGAACCGGCTCGATCAATACGATCCAGCATTCGTCTTCGGCAACGGGATTGTGCAGGGTGCCGCGCGGTACGACGTGCATGGAACCCGCGGGCAGATCGACGACACGGCCGTGTTCGTATTCGATCTTCAGATGCCCCCGCACGACGAAGAACAGTTCGTCCTCCTCTGCATGGTCGTGCCAGACGAGCTGCCCGCGCACCTTGGCGACCTTGACGTACTGGTCATTGACCTGTGCGACGACCTTGGGAGACCAATACTCGGACACATCGGCAAATGCACCCTCAAGGTCGAAGGAATCGGGAAACGGGGTCAGCGGCATGCGGGTCTCCATGATGGTGGCGATGCGGTGGCCGACCGTCGACCACGGCCGCGGCCGGCGCGCAGGTGCTTAATGTAACCGCGTATGCAAATTGGTGCAGTGGCGGACATCGGTGCCCGGCAGACGGGGAGCTGAGTCAAAAAAAACCCGCCTGGCGCGGCGGGTTTTCAAATGACCTTGCAGACCGATCGAGCGTCACGCCAACAACTTGCGCTCCGTTTTGCCGTACTTCACCGACTTCTCGTCGGGAATCATCAACCCGGTGTGCTCGTCCCGACCTTGCAGAACAAAGCGCGCGTTCGGGTTACCGATCTGCTCCGCAGCGAGCTTGCTGTCCGCACCAATTTCGCCCTTCTTCATCCGGTTCACGATCACGCCCACCGCCGTGTCCTTGAAGTCGCGCAACATCCAGGCATCGCCGTCGCTGTCGCCGAACACGAGCAACGGGCCATACCCCTTCTTCGCCTCCAACTCTCGGCGAATGCCCACCGTCTTGCCCGGCCCGTAGTTGAATTGCCAGTTGGCCTTGTAATCGCTCGCGTACTTGCCGTCCCTCATCTCCAGACGCAACCCGATCACGTTTTCCGGCGGCACGCCATACCCGTAGTTCGGGTGACCGGCGAAAACACGCACCACGTCGTCGAGCGAAGCCGTGCTCACATATACGTCGATCCCGTTCGCGCGCAACGTATGCATCACCGAACGAATTTCCTCGTGAATACGGATGCCGTGGAAATGGGAAGTCGCGATCACACCCGCCTTGCCCGGCAGAGACTTCGGACTCTCATACTTCACCTTGCGCAGGGCATCCCCGATTCCATGATCGTTCGACGCGGCCGCCATCGCCTGCATCTCGGCCGGCGTCATGTTCTTATAGAAGTAAATGATCCACTTGTAGCCGATTTCGAGCGGATGCGTATCGCAAATCGCGTCATACATGAAGTACAGCTTCGCCCGGAAATCCTTGAACTGATCCGTGTCCTGGATCGCTTCCAGCGGCTTGTCGCCGCCAAGGCCCGAGTAGTTCGCGTACAGCCAACGGTAGTCGGACTCGACATCGGCAGCGAGATCCTCCATCGTCACGGGCTTGCCGTCGACCGTTGTGTAGTCCTTGGTAAACGGCCCCTTGGGCACGTCCTTCCACATCACCTTGACGAACTCGTCCGGCGTCAGCTTGTATTGCAGGTGATTGATCTGGTACATCAGCAACGCTTCTTCGCAGTCGTTCATGATGCACGTGTTGTCCCAATCGAACACCGCGTAGGGACGTCGAGCCGAATCGTAGCGCTCGCTCTTCACGCCGTGCTGGTCGATCACCGACTGCAAACGTGCCACGTTCAAAGGCGACCAGCGCCCCGGGTCGACCGAGTCGGCCGTCGGCTTCACAGCCTCGGCCGCCCCTGCTCTCGCGACAACGGCGCCGGTCGCAGCAGCGACAGCGAGCGTGTTCAGAAACTGGCGGCGTTGCATAGTCTATCTCCGTCGATATGGCGGCGCCTGCGGCGCCAAACAAGGCGCTCGGCCTCGGGGTCAACCGCGCATGACACCCTAAAAATATGACGGAAGAATGACAACGAATTACCGCTTCGCGACAGCAAGCTGTCCGGAAACGACATGAGAAGCGAGCGCAGCCAGGCACTCATGCCCGGCCATATGACCTTCGACCGCGCTCAAGCCTTCAGGAAGTCGAGAACCGCCGAATTGAACGCGTCCGGCGCCTCGATGTTCGATAGATGCGAGGCCGGCACCACCACCATCTGAGCGCCCTGCACGCGCTCAGCGATGAAGCGAGCGTCATCAACGGTCGTTACGGGATCGAACTCGCCCGCAACGACGAGCAGCGGTGCCTTGATCGCGCCGATCGACTCGCGCAAATCGGCCAAGGCCAACACGTCGCAACAAGCCGCATACCCCTCGGGGGAAACCGCCCGCAACGAGTCGGTCATTGCCGCGACCACCGCCGGCTGGCGGGCAATGAAATCCGCCGTGAACCACCGCCCTGCCGCCCCAGCCGCCACGTCTGCCATACCTTGCGCGCGCACGAGCTGCGCGCGAGAACGCCAGCCCTCCTCCGTCCCGATGCGCGCCGCCGTATCGGCGATCACGAGCTTGTCGATACGCTCGGGGGCATGCACCCCAAGCCATTGCCCCGTCAAGCCGCCCATCGAAATACCGCAAAAGTGCGCGCGCTCGATATCGAGCTCATCCAGCAAGCTCAGCACGTCGCGCCCCAACGCTTCCAGCGAATACGGCGCGGGCGGCACGCCCGAGCCGCCATGCCCGCGCGTGTCGTAACGCAGCACGCGGTAGTGCCGTGTGAACGCATCGCGCTGCGGCGCCCACATGTCCATCGTCGTGCCAAGCGAATTGGACATGACGAGCACCGGGGCGTCCGCCGGCCCCTCCAGCGCGAATTCGATACCGCTGTCGTGCTGCATTCGATCGATCTCCTCAACAAATCTCACGCACCGGGAAGCGCAAACCTTCCACGCGCATCCAACGGGCTTTGAACACCTGCTCAAACGCGTTCGATGATCGCCGCAATGCCCTGCCCCACGCCGATACACATCGTGCAAAGCGCATAGCGCCCGCCAGCGCGCATCAGTTGGTACGTCGCGGTGGTCGCAAGCCGGGCCCCGGATGCGCCAAGCGGATGACCAAGCGCAATGGCGCCGCCATTCGGGTTGACGCGCGCCTCGTCGTCACGCAAGCCCAGTTCGCGCAACACGGCAAGCGCCTGCGCGGCGAACGCTTCGTTCAGTTCGATGACGTCCATCTGGTCGAGCGTGAGCCCTGCGATGGCCAGCACCTTGCGCACAGCCGGTACGGGGCCGATGCCCATCACGCGCGGCGGCACACCCGCCGTTGCCATAGCCACCACGCGCGCGCGCGGCTGCAAGCCGAAGCGGGCTGCGCCAGCCTCGTTCGCCAGCAGCAGCGCACAGGCGCCATCGTTCACGCCGGAGGCATTGCCGGCTGTCACCGTCCCATCCGCACGTACCACGCCTTTCAACTTGGCAAGGGCTTCGAGCGTCGTAGAGCGCGGATGCTCGTCCGCACGCATCACGATCGGATCGCCCTTTTTCTGCGCGATCGTGACAGGGACGATTTCACCTGCAAACCGGCCTGCCTCCTGCGCCGCGGCCGTACGCTGCTGGCTGCGCAGCGCGAAGGCGTCCTGATCGGCCCGGTTCACGCCGAAGTCCGCCGCAACGTTTTCCGCCGTCTCGGGCATCGCGTCGACGCCATAGCGCTCGCGCATCTTCGGATTGACGAAGCGCCAGCCGATCGTCGTGTCTTCCATCTTCATCGTGCGGCTGTATGCGCTCTCGGCCTTGCCCATCACGAACGGCGCACGGCTCATGCTCTCCACGCCGCCCGCGATCATCAGACGCGCCTCACCGGCCTTGATCGCACGCGCAGCAGTACCGAGCGCATCGAGCCCCGACCCGCAGAGCCGGTTGACCGTGCTGCCCGGCACGTCCACGGGCAGCCCGGCGAGCAACCCCGACATCCGCGCGACGTTACGATTGTCCTCGCCCGCCTGGTTCGCACACCCGTAGATCACGTCGTCAAGGGCAGCCCAATCCACGCCTGCGTTGCGCTCGATCAGCGCCTTGATCGGCAACGCGCCGAGATCGTCGGCACGCACTGCGGCCAGCGTGCCGCCATAGCGGCCAATCGGAGTGCGGATCGCGTCGCAGATGTATGCGTTTTCCATCGTGGGTCCTTGGAGTTCGTTCGGCAGTACAGAGAAAGTATTACGCCGCGGAAGGTGCGACGAGCGGGACGGGCGTCAGCGCTTGCAGCGCCTCGAAAGTCAGCCCCTGCACCACGTCGACCACATGAAGACCGTCCGGCTTGATGTCGATGACCGCCAGATCGGTGTACACGCGGTCGACACACCCGATACCGGTCAACGGATAAGCACAGCGCTCGACGAGTTTGCACTCGCCGGTCTTGGTCAGATGATCCATCATGACGAAGACCTGCTTCGCGCCGATCGCGAGATCCATTGCGCCGCCCACGGCGGGAATGGCGTCGGGTGCACCCGTGTGCCAGTTGGCCAGATCGCCTTTGGCCGACACCTGAAACGCACCGAGCACGCAAATGTCCAGGTGCCCGCCACGCATCATCGCGAAGGAATCGCCATGATGGAAGAACGCTCCGCCCTCCAGCAACGTCACCGGCTCCTTGCCCGCATTGATCAGTTCGGGGTCCTCTTCACCGGGCGCGGGCGCGGGGCCCATGCCGAGCAGACCATTCTCGCTGTGCAGGAAAATCTCGCGCTCGGCGGGCAAATAGTTCGCCACTTTCGTCGGCAGCCCGATGCCCAGGTTCACGTAGGCGCCTTCGGGGATGTCGCGCGCAACGCGTTGCGCGATTTCGTCACGTGTCCATTTCTTCACGGTGGTCTCCTCAAGCAGCCAGCGACTGCGCCGGGGTGACGGCGACAACGCGCCGAACAAAGATGCCAGGCGTGACGATCGCCTCCGGATCGAGCGTGCCGAGCGGCACGATCTGCGCCACTTGAGCGATCGTCACCGCGGCCGCCTGCGCCATGATCGGCCCGAAATTGCGCGCAGCCTTGCGGTAGACGAGGTTGCCCCAGCGGTCGCCCTGATGCGCCTTGATCAGCGCAAAGTCCGCCTTGATCGGGTATTCGAGTACATAAGGCTTGCCGTCGATCTCGCGCGTCTCCTTGCCCTCGGCCAACAAGGTGCCGTAGCCGGTCGGGGTGAACACCGCGCCCAGGCCGGCCCCTGCCGCCTGAATCCGCAACGCGAGGTTGCCCTGAGGCACGAGTTCGAGCTCGATTTCGCCAGCGCGATAAAGCGCGTCGAAAACCTGCGAATCAGCCTGGCGCGGGAACGAACAGATGATCTTGCGCACGCGGCGCGCCTTGAGCAGCGCAGCCAACCCCATTTCGCCATTGCCGGCGTTGTTGTTGACGATCGTAAGATCGCGCGCGCCGTGCGCGATCAGCGCGTCGATCAGTTCGGCCGGCTGCCCGGCCGTGCCGAAGCCGCCGATCATGATGGTTGCGCCGTCGAAGATGCCCGCCACAGCGGCTTCCAGCGAAGAAACGGTTTTGTCGATCATCGGTAGCCGCGCATCGAGGGCGCGCCTCTTTGAGTACATTGACGACGACTTTAGTCGCCGAGCATTTCCACCGTCAAGTGCGATCACCGAAATACTGTTCGATTATCGAACACAAATGCGCATGGCCGGCCGATCGCCTGGGCGCCTCGCTGAAAACTCGTGCGCCTAGCGAACCGCGCGCTAGAATTCGGGCATTCCAGGAACAAACGAAGTGATGACTCCAACCTCTGACGCAGCAGGCGCTGCCGAGCACGACGACGAGCGCACCGAAGGCGAGGCCGAAACAGCGGCCCCGAGCGCAAGCGACCCGAACTTCATGACCTCGCTCGAGCGCGGGCTGGCCGTGATCCAAGCGTTCTCGCAGGAGCGGCGCGTGCTGACGATCTCGCAGATCAGCCAGCGCACCGGCATTCCGCGCGCGGCCGTACGGCGCTGCCTCTATACCCTCGGCAAGCTCGGCTTCGTCAGCGCCGACGACGGGCGCTTCTCGTTGCGGCCGCGCGTATTGATGCTCGGGCATGCCTACCTCGCCTCGACCCCGCTCGCCCACGCGGCGCAACCCGTGCGGCGGCACATCAGCAACACGCTGAACGAGTCGAGTTCGGTGGCCATTCTCGACGGGGACGAGATTCTGTACATCGCGCGCGCGTCCACTTCGCGCATCATGGCGATCGATCTGCACGTCGGCAGCCGGCTGCCGGCGCACTGCACGTCGATGGGCCGGGTCCTGCTCGCAGGGCTGCCGGGGCAGGCGCTGACCGCTTACCTCGAGCGCGCCAAGCTCGTGCAATACACGCCGCGCACGATCGTCACGCGCGAAGGCCTGCGCGAAACGATCGAATCGGTGCGCAGAAACGGATACGCGATAAACGATCAGGAGCTCGAAATAGGTCTTCGCTCGATCGCGGTGCCGATCCACGCGTCGGACGGACGTGTCGTGGCCGCGCTCAACGTGGGGGTGCAGGCCGCGCGGATCTCGCTCGCCGAGATGGAGAGCCGCTTTTTGCCCGTGCTGCGCGACGGTGCACAGGAATTAGGGCTGCTCGTCGGGTAACCGGCGCTCGCGCAGCGGCATCGGATGCCGCCGCGCAAGGATGGCGTCCAGGGCCCCCCGGACGCCCGCAGCGCCTTAGAACAACATGGCCATGCCGACCATGCCGACGAACTGGCCGTGCGTCGACGACGGCGTGCCGTTTTGCGAATCGCCGACAGACGGCGCCGCATCGACGATGTTGCCGGCGCCCCGGCTGCCGAGCGTCTGCCCCGATGCGTGCTGGTAGGCCTGCAACGCGTAGAGCGTCGTGCGCTTCGACAAGTGGTACGACTCCTTGAGCGAGTACTGCGCATAGCGCGCCGCGCTCGTTACGCCGTTCGCCTTCGACGCTGCGGTGAACGCGAGCCCGGCGCCCACATCGAATGCCGGCGTGAACCGGTAAGACGCCAGCGCGGCATAGGTGTTGAAAACGGCCGTATTGGCGAATAGGGAGCGTCCGCCCGCTACATATTCGACGTTCGAATACGAGAGCCCGAGCACGAGGTTGCCGAGCGTGTAATTGCCGGCTGCCGCCACGTGCTGGATTGCCTTCGCCGACACATAGCCCGTATTCAGCGCCGAAGTCCCGAAGCTGCCGGTCGATGCGCTGTCGAAGCCCGCCGTTTGCTGCGCGTTATCGATGCGCAGGTAGCCGAGCGCGACACCGACCGGCCCGTTCGTGTAGCGCAGCGCGGCACTGTACGTCTGGCCTTTGCCGGTGCTGCCGGCGATTCCGCCGAACGCGTACATCGCACTCGCTTGGAAGCCTTGCCAATTGGGCGAGGTATAGACGAGCGAACTATTGATGCGCACCGTCGTATCAAGGCCGTCGATATCGCCGGGATGCGCGCCGGTCGCGCCCGTCAGCCAGGCGCTGCCGGTGAGGGGGCCGACGAATTGATAGTAGGGCGTGTATTGGCGCCCGGCCGTCAACGTGCCTACGCGGTTGTTCTGCAGTCCGACATAAGCCTGCCGATTGAACATGACCCCGTTCGACGAGAACGCACCCGTGTTCAGATCGAAGCCGTTTTGCAGATCGAAAATGGCCAGCGTGCCGCCGCCGAGATCTTCCTTGCCCTGGAGCCCGAACTTCGATGCGTACAGGTTGCCCTGACGCAAATAGACGTTCGACGCGCCGCGCTGGTTATTCACATAGGCCAGCGCATCGTCCACGGCATCATACAACGTGACCGTGCTCTGCGCGAACGCACCGGCGCTCGCGCAGGCGAGCGCGACCCCCATCGCCGCAGTGCGGCTGAAATTTACACTGTACTTGCTCATCGAACGTCCCACTCCTGTCGCTATTGATCACCCGGCAGCCGACGCGCCACGCGGGTCTTTTCATGCGAGCCTGTCGTTCACGAGAGGCCCGTCGTCGAATCGGTTTTGCGCCGGCGCGCCTGCGCGGCGAGACGCACGCCGGCATTGGCGGCACCGTAGCCCTCGTAGCCGCCGCGCCGCTCGACGATCTCGAGGAAGAACCGCTGGTCGAGCGTCTCGGTATAGGCGTGCAGGAACTCGCCGCCTTGCTCGTCGCGGTCGTAGAGCAGGTTGTGCCGCCGCAGGTCGTCGATGAACGCATCGGGCAATGCGTAGCGCGCCGCCAGATCGTCGTAGTAATTGGACGGAATCCGAAGCAACGGCAGCCCGGCGGCCTCGAATTCCGCGATCGCGA
>CBJMQH010000220.1:0-8409 GCA_966431825.1 uncultured Trinickia sp. | reverse complement strand
CGGCGGCTACCTGCCGGAGGCGACGGCCCTCACCGGCCTCTTCATCCCGCACGGCCCCGTCGTGCAGCCGGCTCGCGCGCCTCGCGAGATTTCGAGCGGGCATCGACGCTGCGTTTCCGATCGTGCCGCAGCGATCGCTCGCCTGGCCCGACAGCATGACCGTCTGCCGCTGCGAGGAGATCGACGCGGGCACGCTGCGTTGCTGTGTCCGCAAGCAAGGCGCGATCGAGGTCAATCGCCTGAAGGCACTGACGCGCGTCGGCATGGGGCGTTGCCAGGGCCGCATGTGCGGCGATGCCGCGCGCCTGTTGCTGGCCGACGAAACGGGGCTGCCGCGCGACGCCGTGGGCCGGCTGCGGGCACAGGCCCCGGTCAAGCCGGTGCCGCTCGCACTGGCATTGGCATTGGCAGACGATGACGCGGCGCGCTTGCCCGAGGATGCCCGCGATGAATGAACAGCGACATTACGACGTGGCAATCGCGGGCGGCGGGCTCGTCGGCGCGTCTGCGGCACTCGCGCTCGCCCGGCGCGGTGTGCGTGTCGTACTGATCGAGCGGCATTTCTGCGGCGCACAGGCAAGCGGCGTCAATTACGGCGGCGTGCGTTGCCAGGGGCGATCGGCGGAGCAATTGCCGCTTGCCATGCGCGCCCGGCGGATATGGGACTGCCTGCCCGAGCAGATCGGCATCGACGGCGAATTCGTGATGTCGGGACACCTGCGCCTTGCGCGCAGCGAAGCCGATCTTGCCGCGCTCGAAGACTATGCACGGCTTGCACGGGGCTACGGCCTCGCGCTGACCGTCATCGCCGGCACGGCGTTCCGCCGACGCTACCCGTGGCTCGGCGAAGGCGTGGCCGGCGGCTCGCTTTGTGCGAACGACGGTCATGCGAATCCGCGCGTCGTGTCGCCTGCATTTGCGCTCACCGCTCGTGCGAACGGCGCTGACATACGCGAGCGCGCAGCGCTTACCCACGCGACGCACGACGGCAGACGATTTGTGCTCCGAGCCGGCGACGCGATCCTGACTTCCGACTGGCTCATTAACGCCGCAGGCGCGTGGGCCAATACGATCGCAGCCCAATTCGGCGAGCAATCGCCGATGTCCGCGATCTACCCGAACATGTGGGTGACCGAACCGCTGCCGCGCTTCATCGAACACAACCTCGGCATCTACGGCGGCGGGCTCTACGCCCGCCAGGTCGAACGCGGCAACTGCGTGATCGGCGGCGGGCGCGGCACCGGCGACGGCGACCATGCGCGCCCGGCCTCGCGCACCACACGTGCGGTGATGCACGAGGCGGCAACACTGCTGCCCGCGCTGCGCCACGCGCTCGTGATCCGCAGCTGGAGCGGTGTGGAAGGCTGCACGCCCGATCACAACCCGATCATCGGACCGAGCGCGCGCGTGCCGCAGCTGCTGCATGCGTACGGCTTTTCGGGCGGCGGCTTCCTGCTTGCACCGGGCGTGGGCGCCGTGCTGGCCGAGCTTGTCCTTGACGGCTCGAGCTCGACGCCGATCGACGCGTTTTCGCCTGCGCGCTTTACCGATGTACCCGCTCATCCCTGAGTCATCTTTCGAGAGGAGACCTATGAAACTGCTACGCAAGATTTCAACGCTGACCGCGCTCGCGGCGGCGCTCGCGGCAACGTCGGCCAGCGCCTGGTCGGAGACGAAGACGATCTATATCGGCATGAACGGCGGCCCGATGGAGAAGGCCTACACGAGCCAGGTGCTGCCGATGTTCGAAAAGGCCAACGACGCGAAGGTCGTCGTCGTGCCGGGAACGTCCTCCGATATCCTCGCGAAGCTGCTGGCCAACCGCAACAGTCCGCAAGTGCACGTCGCGTTTCTCGACGACGGCGTCATGGCGCGCGCGGTGAGCCTCGGCGTCTGCGAAAAGCTCGAAGACTCGCCCGTGCTCAAGGAGCTTTATCCGTTCGCACGGATGAAAGGCGATGTCGGCGCAGGCGTGCAGCTCGGCATGACGGGGATTGCCTACAACAAGAAGCTCTTTGCCGAGAAGGGCTGGGCGCCCCCGACTTCATGGCTCGACTTCGCCGATCCGAAATACAAGGGCAAGGTCGTGTTCCAGTCGGCATCGAGCAGCACGTTCGGTCTGCACGGCTTTCTTGCGATCAACCGGCTGCTCGGCGGCAGCGAGCAGAACGTCGAACCGGGCTTCTCGAAGTGGGCGACCACGGTCGGGCCGAACGTCGTCGAGTACATCCCGAACTCGGCAAAGATCTCGACGATGGTGCAGACGGGCGAGGCGGCATTGTTCCCGTTGACGCCGACAGGGGTTGCCGATCTACAGGACAAAGGGTTGCCCGTTGCCTATGCGAACCCGAAGGAAGGCCCCGTGCTGCTGCTCGTCGACGTCTGCGTCGTGAAAAACAACCCCGACCCGCAGCTCGCCCAGAAACTCGCGCAATTTCTGCTCTCGGCGCCGGCTCAGGAAAAAGCCGCCGAAGCCGGCAAACAGATTCCGACGAACCGCCTCGCCAAGATGCCGGGCGCGATGCAGCAGAGCCTGGGCAACGTGGACGAGCTCGTGCACAAGGTGACGGTGGTCGACTGGGATGTGATCAACGCGCATCGCGCACAATGGGACACGCGCTGGAATCAGCAGGTCGAGCGCTAGTCGATCGTTCCCACTACTTCTTCAACCCGCGCTGTCTGACGGCCTCGAACAAGCAGACGCCGCTCGCGACCGAAACGTTCAGGCTTTCGACCGTGCCGGCCATCGGAATCTGCATGACCTCGTCGCAGGTGTCGCGTGTGAGTCGGCGCATGCCCTCGCCTTCCGCGCCCATCACGAGCGCCACAGGGCCGTCGAGCTTCGTCTCGTAGAGGCTTGCCTGTGCGTCGCCGGCCGTGCCCACCACCCACACGCCGGCATCCTTCAGTTCGCGCAGCGCACGCGCGAGGTTCGTCACCGTGATGTAGGGCACGGTATCGGCGGCGCCGCTCGCCACCTTGGCGGCAGTCGCATTGAGTCCGACCGCGCGGTCACGCGGCGCGATCACGGCGTGCGCGCCGGCTGCATCGGCCACGCGCAGGCACGCGCCGAGGTTGTGCGGGTCCGTTACGCCGTCGAGCACGAGCAGCAGCGCCGGGCCGTTGATGCCGTCGAGCAGCTCCGCGAGATTCTGCGCGAGCGGCAGATCGCTCGCGCGTGCGACAACGCCCTGGTGGCGTTCCGTATGGGCGAGGCCCCAGAGCCGCGTCTCGTCGGCCGCGATCAGGCGAACGCCGGCCTCTTTCGCCGTATGCAGGAAATCGAGCATGCGGCGGTCGCGCCGCGTCGCGTCGTAGTAGACGTCTTCGACCGTCGACGCGTCGTGGCGCAGCCGCGCCGTTACCGCATGAAACCCGTAAAGAACCTTGAGACGTGCCATAGCTGATTGAAACCGGAAAAAGGAGTGCCCGATGCTTATCTCTCTTCGAGAGAGCCAGGCATCGGGCATGACATTCAAACGCGGCGCGCATCAGCGCGCCGCTCGCGACGGCTTAGCCCTTCTTGCGCGAACGCGCCTTCGGGGCCGACTTCGACGCGGTGCGTTTTTTCGCCGTCTGCGTGCGCGCGGCGCGTGCGGCAACGACGCCCGGCGTCTTCCCGGGCGCGGCATGCTTGCGCCGGCCAGCATCTGCCCCCGGCAGCGTACGCACGCGCGGCCCTACCCCGTTCGCCTCCGCGACAGGCCGCGATTCGGCCTGCGGCGCCCGCGGCGCGATCTGCTTGGCCGGTGTGTCGCGCACGAGCCGGAAGTCGATCTTGCGCGCGTCGAGATCGACGCGACTCACCTGAACACGAACGCGATCGGACAGTCGGTAGCGGATGCCGGTCCGCTCGCCGCGCAGCTCGTTCTTGATTTCGTCGTACTGAAAGTAGTCGGAGCCGAGTTCCGTGACGTGAACGAGCCCTTCGATGAACAGCGAATCGAGCTGCACGAAGATACCGAACGATGTGACGCCGCTCACCATGCCGCCGTACTCTTCGCCGAGCTTGTCGCGCATGAAGTAGCACTTGAGCCAGGTCTCGACGTCGCGCGAGGCCTCGTCGGCGCGGCGCTCGTTGGCCGAGCAATGCAGCCCAAGCTCCTCCCAGATCGCCGTCGCGTTGGCGCGCGAGACCGCTGCTCGCTCGCTCGGCTCCGCTTGCTGCTGCAGTGCACGGGCGCGCGGCGAAAGCGCCGTGTTCAGCGTCACGCCGGACGGCGCCTGCGGACGGTACTTGGTCCCCGACAGGATCGCGTAAATCGCGCGATGCGTGAGCAGATCGGGGTAGCGGCGGATCGGGCTCGTGAAGTGGGCATAGGCGTCGTAAGCGAGACCGAAGTGCCCAATGTTATCGGGGCTGTAGACGGCTTGCTGCATGGAGCGCAGCAGCATCGTCTGCAGCATCTGGGCGTCGGGCCGGTCGCGCACTTGCGCCATCAGCGCCGCATAGTCGCTCGCGTGGGGCGTATCGCCGCCGCCCAGCGAAAGGCCCATGCCGCGCAGGAACGTGCGCAGATTCTCGAGCTTCTCGGTCGTGGGGCCGGCATGCACCCGATAGAGACCCGGGTGCTTGTTGCGCTTCATGAAGTCGGCCGCGCAGACGTTGGCGGCCAGCATGCACTCTTCGATGAGCTTGTGCGCGTCGTTGCGCTGGCGCGGCAGGATTTGTTCGATCTTGCCCTGTGCATTGCAGACGATGTAAGTCTCGGTCGTGTCGAAATCGATGGCGCCCCGCTTCTGCCGGGCGGCGAGCAACGACTTGAACACGCCATAGAGGTTTTGCAGTTGCGGTACCAGGGCCGAGCGCCGGGCCGCTTCGGGGCCCTTCGTATTGCCGAGGATCGCGGCGACCTCGGTGTACGTGAGCCGCGCGGCCGAGTGCATGACGCCCGGGTAGAACTGATAGGCCTTGATCTCTCCGCGCGCCGTGATGACCATGTCGCAGACGAGCACGCAGCGATCGACCTGCGGGTTGAGCGAGCAGAGCCCGTTGGACAGCTTCTCGGGCAGCATCGGAATGACGCGGCGCGGAAAGTAGACCGACGTGCTGCGCTCGATCGCGTCGCCGTCGAGGCCGGACTCCGGCTTGACGTAGTGCGACACGTCGGCGATGGCGACGAGCAGGCGGAAGCCGTCGCCGCGGCCGACTTTCATCGGTTCGCAATAAACGGCATCGTCGAAATCGCGTGCATCCTCGCCGTCGATCGTGACAAGCGGTACGTCGCGTAGATCGACGCGATGACGAATATCGGTGGTCCGCACTTCGTCGGGCAGCTTGGCGGCATCGGCCAATGCGGCTTCGCTGAATTCGTGCGGCACGCCGTACTTGCGAACGGCGATCTCGATCTCCATGCCCGGATCGTCGATGTCGCCGAGCACTTCGGTGACACGGCCGAGCGGCTGCGAATACCGGCTCGGGAATTCGGTGAGTTCGACGACGACGACCTGGCCGACCTTGGCCTTTTTCGCGTTCTGCGTAACGAGAATATCGTGACTGATCCGCTTGTCCTCGGGCGCGACGATGAGCGCCCCGCTCTCGCTCAAGAGCCGTCCGATGACGCGCTTGTTGGCGCGGTCCGTGACTTCGACGATATGCCCTTCGGGCCGGCCGCGCCGGTCGTAGCCGACGATGCGGGCCAGCACGCGGTCGCCGTGCATGACCTTTTGCATTTCGGCATTCGGCAGGAACAGGTCGTCCTGACCGTCGTCGCGGATGATGAAGCCGTAACCGTCGCGGTGGCCCTGAACGCGGCCGGCAACGAAGTTCGACGGGTGCGTGAGCTGGTAGTAGCCCCGCTTGTCGAGCCTTAACTGGCCGTCGCGCTCCATGGCGCCTAAGCGCTTGAAGAAACCTTCGCGCTCCTGGCGCTTGATCGATAGCGTTTCGGCGATGTCGTTCGCGGCGAGCGGCGCTTCGCTTGTTCGGAGTACGCCGAGAATTTCCTCGCGGCTGGGGATCGGGTACGGATATTTGCTCAAGGGGCGCTTATCGATGATTTGTTTTCGGCTGTCAAACGGGCAATGCGGGTCATTCTAGCACCCACATCGTGACACGCACGCATGCGGCGGGCGCGTGTGGTGTCGCCGCGGCGGCGGGGCGCGGGCGGCCGGTCCGGAACGGATTCGCGCCTGTGGCGGACGGCGCCCGCTCGCATAAAAAATGCTTGACACGCGTCGCAGCAGCGCTAGAATAGCGGTCTTTCTTGCAGTAGACGCACCTTGCCCAGGTGGCGGAATTGGTAGACGCACTAGTTTCAGGTACTAGCGGGTAACTCCGTGGAGGTTCGAGTCCTCTCCTGGGCACCAGAGGTTCGATTCATCGAGAATCAAGCCGTCGCAAAACACCCCGCAAAGCCTTATGCCTGCGGGGTTTTTTGTTGCTTGCGTGAATGGCTCGAATGCGCCCGGGCAGATCGGCGCCGCTGCGTTTCGATGCGCTGTGCGAGATCCGCGTCCCCTGCAAACCAGACCGCGGCTTTTGACAGGATCTCTCGCTCAAGCTCAAATTGGCGAACCTTGCAGTGCAAGCGCATCAGCTCCGCGCGCTCCGCCGTCGTCAAACCATCATTTCGCTTGCCGCTGTCGCGACCCGCTTGTGCGACCCAGGTGTAGATCGTATGCACCACCGGCTCAAACTCGCGCGCAAACTCTTCCGGCGAGCGGCCGGCCCTCACTAACTCGACCATTTACACCCGAACTTCCGGCGCGTAGGGGTTGTGGTGCTTTCCGATGGCAGGCACCGCCTGCTGCAAGGGATCGGCGTGCACCAAACCGGCTCAACTCCACAGTCACTGCCGCCGAATTAATTGCTCAATGTTGACTCTGCTGCGCTCCACCTGTGACGGGCTTCGGATTTGCCGCATACGTTATGCGGATCTCGACACGGCGGTTGGGCGCGTTGCACTGTTGCGCTTCATAGGGCGTCGTCGCAGCCCCAGCCGGGCAGTTTACCTTCGGTTCACGACTGCCCGCTCCTTCGGAGGTGATATTGAGTCCCGGGATGTTGAGCAGCTTCTTCAGCTCAGCGGCGACAGCTTCAGCACGCCGCTCCGAGAGTCGCTGGTTATCGCCCACCTCACGTTCCATCTGACCGCCGATACGGCGCGAATCGCTGTGACCTCGCACGACAATCCGCTCAACCAGACCATCGGCCCGTATCGACGACACAAGTTCTTTTAGCGCAGCGTCTGCCTCTGGCGTGAGTTCGTACTTTGCTGTCCCAAACAGCATATCGTTCGGCAAATCAAAGCACGGATTCAGGGGAGGCCTTGCTTCAAGGATATGTAGCGAGCTGGTATCGAGCCGGAGCATCGCCTCCTGCAATGGTTTCGGATCAGGCCCGAACCATCCAGGACGCACAGGAGTGTCCACTTCAAGCGAAAGGTACGTAGTATTGCCGACGCCCGTCCAAAGCACATTTACATGATGCATCAGGAGCCTGTTCCCTTTGCTTGAGCGATGGCAGTCCAGAAGGGGGCGGGGGCGATTCACTGCATCAGAAATTCGTTCCACCGACTCCAGTTCAGTGACCGGGACCTCAACGCTCACATTCATCATTCGGATACCGAGTTGCTGAAACACCACATGAACAAGATCCATTGCACCACGAAGCGTAATGAGCATGACGAGTGGCAGCACAACCGCGAGCAGCAGGCGAAACCACGCAGAAGAAGTCCAGTAACCTTTCTTCGCTGGACGATTTTGTCCTCTCCTCGCGTCTCCATTGGAAAGCATGAGTGCGATGAACCCACCAAGGAAAATGCCCCCCATCAGTCGTTGCACGGAACTCGCACGGGCAGTCAGCGTAAGCGAAACTAAAAACAGACATAGCAGAATCGACACGACCGTGCAGACCACGCCCCTCAGCTCTGGGTGCAGGGGATGGAAGCCGCTCTTCGAAAGACGCGTACTCCGGAATCTGACACGATGAGCCCATCTTATCCGCCATCTTTTCAGGATAGACCAGGATCTCCACCCTATCTTTCCGCGCCGCCGCCTGAAACGAAGGCTATTCCGAAACCAGACGATAAGATTGACCAGCCATATCGCCGACACGGCACCAAAACCGAGCAGCACCAGGTAGACGACGCCGAATCCCATTGCCACGAAAATGAAAAATATAACTTCCGCGGCAGTCAGACCAGTCGGGAAGAATTCTATTTCGAACAGGTATGCAAACACCACGATTGCGCCAATCGCCGCAGAAATCTTGTAAAAGAGTGACGCGATTGCGTTATACGCCTCCCACCGCTTCTTTAGTGTTGGCTTCGCACCAGATCTCCTTTGTGCCTTGATTCTGAACGCACCGACTTGGCAATTTTTTTGTCTAGTCCGTTGCATGTGCTGAAGAGGTCACTAGGGAATCTCTGATCAAGTCGCCGGCGTCCGAGGCTGGTTGGTAAGATG